>DASUDU010000083.1:0-10970 GCA_036275435.1 Usitatibacteraceae bacterium
GTCCGGCAGTTGCTGCGCGCCTCGGGGGACGATCGTGCTCTATAGCCCGTCCGCGCCACGCGCGCAAATCGACCCGTCGCTGCTTTGGAGCGTGTTGCTGCTGCTGGCGATCGGCCTGGTGATGGTCTATTCGGCGTCGATCGCCATGGCCGAGGCGGAGAAGATGACCGGCTATCGCGCCGGCTATTTCCTGGCCAAGCACGCGATGTTCCTGCTGCTCGGCGGCATGGCGGCGGCGCTTGCTTTCCAGGTGCCGATCGCGCTGTGGCAAAAGTACGCGCCGGTGTTGTTCGCGCTGGGCGGTTTCCTGCTGGTGATCGTGCTGATCCCGGGCATCGGCAAGGAGGTCAACGGCAGCCGGCGCTGGATCTCGCTCGGCTTCATGACCATGCAGCCTTCGGAGCTGATGAAGCTGTTCGCGGTGCTCTACGCGGCCGATTACACGGTGCGCAAGGCCGCATTCATGCACGACTTTCGCAAGGGCTTCCTGCCGATGCTGGGCGTGATGGTGTTCGTCGGCGCGATGCTGCTGCGCGAGCCCGACTTCGGCGCGCTGGTGGTCATCACCGCGATCGCCATGGGCATCCTGTTCCTCGGCGGCCTGAACTGGCGCATCTTTGCCGCGCTCATTGTCCTGCTGGCGATCTCGTTTGTCGTGCTGGTGGTCACCTCGCCGTACCGCTGGCAGCGCGTGACCTCCTACATGGATCCCTGGGCGGACGCCTTCGGCAAAGGCTATCAGCTGTCGCATTCGCTCATCGCCTTTGGCCGCGGCGAGTGGCTGGGCGTGGGGCTGGGTGCCAGCGTTGAGAAGCTGTTCTACCTGCCGGAGGCGCACACCGATTTCCTGCTCGCCGTGGTCGGCGAGGAACTCGGATTTGTCGGCGTCCTGACCGTCATCGCCCTGTTTGCCTGGGTCATCTACCGCAGTTTCATGGCCGGGCGCGAGGCGATGCTGCGCGAACGCTACTACGCCGCGCTCGTCGCGCAGGGCATCGGCGTTTGGCTTGCCGTGCAGGCGTTCATCAACATGGGCGTGAACATGGGACTGCTGCCGACCAAGGGGTTGACCCTGCCGTTCCTTTCCTACGGCGGCACCGGGTTGATCGTCAATTGCGTTGCCGTGGCCGTGGTGTTGCGCGTCGATGCCGAAAACCGCGCCGGAACCGCTCGGGGAGCGCGCCGATGACACGCACGGCGCTCATCATGGCTGCGGGAACCGGCGGGCACATCTTTCCGGGACTGGCGATCGCCGAGGTGCTGGTGGCCAAAGGCTGGTCGATCGTGTGGCTGGCCACCCCCGCAGGCATGGAGCACGCGCTGGTCGGCAAGGCGGGCTATCCGATCGAAGTCGTGCCGATGCAGGGCGTACGCAGCAAGGGCGCGCTGGCCTGGCTGTTGATGCCGGCGCGCCTGCTGCGCGCCTTCTGGGTGTCCCTCGGTGTGCTCGGACGCGTGAAGCCGGCGGTGGTCATTTCGATGGGCGGCTATATCGCCGTGCCCGGCGGCATGATGGCGGTGCTCAAGGGCATCCCGTTGGTGGTGCACGAGCCGGGCGCCCACGCGGGCCTGGCGAACCGCGTGCTGGCCCTGCTGGCCGACCGGGTGCTGGTCGGGTTTCCGCGCAGTTTTGAGCTGCCGCCGAAGAATGCGCTGGCGCGGCTGCTGCCCAGGCCCGGCAAGGTCGAGTGGCTCGGCACGCCGGTGCGCGCGCCGATCGCCGCGCTGCGCGACCCGCAAGCCCGGTTTGCCGGGCGCGGCGGTGCGATCCGCCTGCTGGTCGTCGGCGGCAGCCTGGGTGCCAAGACGCTCAACGAACTCGTGGTGGCGGCGCTGGCCGCGATGGCGCCGGCCGAACGTCCGCAGGTCGTCCACCAATCGGGTGCGGCGCACCGCGATGACCTCGCCGCCGCCTATCAGGCGGCAAAGGTCGATGCCGACGTGCTGCCGTTCCTCGACGACATGGCGACGCGGCTCGACTGGTGCGACCTGATGCTGTGCCGCGCCGGTGCGATCACCGTCGCCGAGCTGGCCGCTGCGGGCGTGGCCAGCGTGCTCGTGCCGCTGCCGTACTTCGTGGCCGAGGAACAGGAGGCCAACGCGCGGTTCCTGGCCGATGCCGGCGCCGGCGTTGTCGTCAGGCAGCTGGAGACCACGCCGCAGGCACTGGCCGCGTTGATCGCGTCGTTCACGCGCGAGAAATTGCTGGCGATGGCCAACGCCGCGCGCGCGCTGGGCAAGCCGGACGCAACCGCGCGCTGCGCGCAAGCCTGCATGCAGCTGGCGGAGGGTGCCGCGTGAAGCACAAGGTCAAACACCTGCACTTCGTTGGCGTCGACGAGCGCGCCCAGAAGGCCGCGCCTGGGCGGCGGCATTTGCGTGCGCAAATGCCCGCCAATGCCGAGCCAGCGCGGGGAAAGCAATGAAGCACAAGGTCAAACACCTGCACTTCGTTGGCATTGGCGGCTCCGGCATGTCGGGGATCGCCGAAGTGCTCATCAACCTCGGCTACACCGTGAGCGGATCGGACATCGCCGAATCGTCGACCGTGAAGCGGCTCGCCGCGCTGGGTGCCCGCACCATGATCGGGCACGCCGCCGCCAACATCACCGGCGCCGATGCCGTCGTGACCTCCAGCGCCGTCAAGGCCGACAACCCGGAGGTGATCGCCGCCAAGGCCGCGCGCGTGCCGGTGGTGCCGCGCGCCATGATGCTGGCCGAGTTGATGCGCTTCAAGCAGGGCATCGCGGTGGCCGGGACGCACGGCAAGACCACCACCACCTCGCTGATCGCGCACGCGCTGGGTGAGGCCGGGCTCGACCCGACCTGCGTGATCGGCGGTCGCCTGAATTCGCTTGGCACCAATGCGCGCCTGGGACAGGGCGAGCTGCTGGTGGCCGAGGCCGACGAGTCCGATGCCTCGTTCCTGTACCTGACGCCGATGATGGCCGTGGTCACCAATATCGACGCCGACCACATGGACACCTATGGCCAGGACTTTGAACAGCTCAAGTCCGCGTTCGTCGAATTCCTCGAGCACCTGCCGTTCTACGGCCTGGCCGTGCTTTGCGCCGACGACGAACACGTGCGCGCAATTATTCCCGCGCTGACCAAGCCGGTGCTGACCTACGGCTTTGGCGAGGACGTGGAACTGCGTGCCGTCAATGTCGCGCCCAGCGGTCCGCAGATGCGCTTTACCGCCGTTTCGGCGCGGGAAAAACGCGTGCTGGACGTGACGCTCAACCTGGCCGGCTGGCACAACGTATTGAACGCCCTGGCGGCGATCGCGATCGCCCGCGAGGCCGGTGTCGAGGATGACGCCATCGCGCGCGCGCTGGCCGGTTTCACCGGCGTCGGCCGGCGCTTCCAGCGCTACGGCGAGATCGCCATCGACGGCGGCGGCGCGTTCACGCTGATCGACGACTACGGCCACCACCCGGTGGAAATGGCGGCGGTGCTCAAGGCCGCGCGCGGCGCCTTCCCCGGACGGCGCCTGCTGCTGGCGTTCCAGCCGCATCGCTACACGCGCACCCGCGACCTGTTCGAGGACTTTGTGCGCGTCATGGCCACGGCCGACGATATCGTGCTGGCCGACGTCTATCCGGCCGGCGAGGCGCCGATCGTCGCCGCCGACGGCCGCGCGCTCGCACGCGCATTGCGCGTGACCGGCAGGATCGAGCCGGCATTCGTCGAATCGTCCGCCCAGATGCCTGCGGCCGTGCGCGAGCGCGTCAAGGATGGCGATGTGGTCATCTGCATGGGCGCAGGGTCGGTCGGCGGCGTCGCGCCGGCACTGGCGGGCATGGGAGGGGGCGAGTGAACATGGCCGACGTCTCCACCAAGCTGCGCGGTGAGCTGCGAGTTGACGAACCGATGTCGCGACACGTCTCCTGGCGCGCCGGCGGCGCGGCACGCCGATTCTTCAAGCCTGCCGACCTCGAGGACCTTATCGCGTTCCTGCCCACGATTGCCCGGGATGAACCGATCCTCTTTGTGGGGCTTGGCAGCAACCTGCTGGTGCGCGATGGCGGATTCGCCGGAACCATCGTGCTGACCACGCCGTCGATTCATGGCCTTTCGCTCGATGCGGCCGACAAGGCGATCGTGCGCGCCGGTGCGGGCGTGGCCTCGCCGCATGTGGCCAAGTTCGCCGCGAAACACGACTTGGTCGGCGCCGAGTGGCTCGCCGGAGTACCCGGTACGGTCGGTGGCGCGCTGGCCATGAACGCAGGCTGCTACGGCAATGAAACCTGGGAGCAGGTCGTCGATTGCCAGACCATCGACCGCAACGGCGACATCCGTACGCGCACCGCGAAGGACTACGAGATCGGCTACCGTCATGTCGCGCCGCGCGAGGCTCAGCGTTCAGCGTTCAGCGTGCACGAGGAATGGTTCATTTGCGCGCGTTTTCGCTTCACCCCCGGTGACGCGGCCGCCGCCCAGGCAAAGATCAAGGAACTGCTGGCCAGGCGCATGGCCAGCCAGCCGCTGGACAAGCCCAACGCCGGTTCGACCTTCCGCAATCCGCCGGGCGACCACGCGGCGCGGCTCATCGAGTCCTGCGGACTGAAGGGCTACACGATCGGCGGCGCGCAGGTGTCGATCAAGCACGCCAATTTCATCATCAACACCGGCACGGCAAGCGCGGCGGACATCGAGTCGCTGATCGATCACCTGCAGGCCACGGTGAAGCACAGGACCGGCATTGAACTGGTGCGCGAAGTGCGCATCGTCGGGGAGGCTGCATGAGTCGTAGCGGCAAAACCTCAGAACTGGCGCGCCTTTCCGGGCTTTTTTGCCTGAAATGCCTTGTCTGTAATGGAGTTTCATGTTGAGTATCGACGTAAAAGCCTTGGGCAAGGTCGCCGTCCTGATGGGCGGCCCCTCGAGCGAGCGCGAGATTTCGCTGCTCTCCGGCAAGGGTGTGCTTGCGGCCCTGAAAGAGAAGGGCGTGGACGCGCACGCCTTCGACCCAGCGGTGCATTCGCTGTTCGACCTGCCGCGCGAGAAATTCGACCGCGTGTTCGTGGCGCTCCACGGCCGCTTCGGCGAGGACGGAACGGTGCAGGGCGTGCTGGAAACCCTGAAGATTCCCTACACCGGCTCGGGCGTGATGGGTTCGGCCCTGGCGATGGACAAGTGGCGCACCAAGCTGGTGTGGCAGTCCGCCGGAATCCCGACTCCCCGCTACCAGATGGTCAACGAACAGACCGACTGGGCGGCACTGATCGACACCCTGAAACTGCCGCTGATCATCAAACCGGCACGCGAAGGATCGTCGATCGGCGTCACCAGGGTCATGAGCGCGGCCGACATCCCGGCCGCGTACGCATTGGCGGCGGGTCTCGATCCTCTGGTCATTGCCGAGGAGTTCATCGACGGGCAGGAATTGACCTGCGCCGTGGTCGGCGACGAGGCGCTGCCGTTGATCCGCATCGAACCGCCCAAGGACGCCGGCTACGACTACAAGAACAAGTACTTCACGGACGATGTGCGTTACCACTGCCCCAGCGGTGTTCGCGCCGACCTGGAAGAGCGCATCCGCTCGCTGACGCTCAAGGCGTTTCGCGTCTTGGGCTGCGCCGGCTGGGGGCGCGCCGACATGATGCTCGCCCCGGACGGGCGCATCGGCTTCCTGGAAATGAACACCTCGCCGGGCATGACCGGCCATTCGCTGGTGCCGATCGCGGCCCGCGCGGTGGGCATGACCTATCCCGACCTTTGCGTGCGCATCCTTGCGGATGCGGCGCTGAAAAGCTGAGCGGCCGACGCGATGAAAAAATCCGAACCGCAGACCCTGGGCATCGGCCAGCTGTCGCGCAACCGCAGCGTCGTGATCGGCGCGGGGCTGGCGGCCTTTGCCGCGGCCGCTGTCCTGGCGTGGCTTGCGCTGCAGTGGCTGTCGAGCGGTTCGCGCAACTGGCTACCGGTGCGCGAGGTGCGCTTTACCGGCGAACTGGCGCGGGTCGATGCCGAGGAGCTGAAAAAGATCGGCAGCGCAATCCAGTCGGCCGGCGGCAGCCTGCTGCGCATCGACCTCGAGCAGGTGCGCGCCGCGGTCAAGGATGTGGAGTGGGTTCGCGAGGCGGTCGTCAGCCGGCGCCTGCCGGCAACGCTGCTGGTGACCATCGAGGAGCACGAACCGATCGCGCGCTGGCAAGCGCTTGCGGCCGATGCGGACGGGGAGGCCGGAACGCTGCTCGATCGGCGCGGCGACGTCTTTGTTGCCGACCTCGCGACGGACCTGCCGCTGCTCTCCGGGCCGGAAGGCAGCGCCCGCGAGGTGCTCGAAGGCTACCGCGCGTTCGAGCAACAGGCTGCCGCGTCGCAATTGTCGATCCGCGTGGCGCGCCTTTCGGCGCGCCGGGCCTGGCAACTGACCCTGTCCAACGGCGCGCAGCTCGAATTGGGGCGCGCCGACACGCAATTGCGATTGCAGCGCTATTTGGCGGCGCTGCAAACGCTTCCGGCGCTTGGCGCCGCGCAGGCCGTCGTGGATCTTCGCTACGGCAACGGACTGACGCTGAAGACTGCAAGGAGATCCTCTTGAAACGTGACTTTGAACTGGGAACGCTCATGAACAAGCCGCGCGAATCCAAGCAGATCCTGGTGGCGCTGGACATCGGCACCTCGAAGATCGTCGCCATCGTCGCCGAGCTGATGCCCGACGGACGCATCGAGATCATCGGCCTTGGCCAGCAGCTGTCGAAAGGCCTGAAAAAAGGCGTCGTCGTCAACATCGAGGCGACGGTCGCTGGCATCCAGCGCGCGCTCGAGGAAGCCGAACTGATGGCCGACGTCAAGATCAAGGACGTTGTCACGGGCATTGCCGGCTCGCACATCAAGAGCTTCAATTCCCACGGCATGGTGGCGATCAAGGACCGCGAGGTCTCGCCCTGGGATGTCGAGCGCGTCCTCGAGACGGCGCGCGCGGTCAACATCCCGATGGACCAGCAGATCCTGCACATCCTGACGCAGGAGTTCGTCGTCGACGGCCAGGAGGATGTGCGCGAGCCGGTCGGCATGAGCGGGGTGCGCCTGGAGGTCCGCGTGCACATCGTCACCGGTGCGGTGGCGGCGGCGCAGAACATCATGAAATGCGTGCGCCGCTGCGGCCTCGAGGTGCGCGATCTGGTGCTGCAGCCGCTGGCCTCGGCCATCGCCGTGCTGTCGCAGGACGAAAAGGACCTCGGCGTGTGCCTCGTCGACATCGGTGGCGGCACCACCGACATCGCCGTGTTCACCGGTGGCGCGATCCGCCATACCGCGGTGATTCCGATCGCCGGCGACCAGATCACCAACGACATCGCCATGGCCTTGCGCACGCCGACCAAGGATGCCGAGGACATCAAGATCAGTGCCGGCTGCGCCCTGCGCCAGCTTGCCAGCCCCAATGATGTCATCGAGGTGCCAGGCGTGGGCGACCGCGAGCCCAGGCAGATGTCGCGCCAGACGCTGGCCGAGGTCATCGAGCCGCGCGTCGAGGAGCTGTATTCGCTGATCCAGCGCGAACTGCGCGCCTCGGGGTTCGAGGAGCTGCTGTCCTCGGGAATCGTGCTGACCGGCGGCAGTGCGGCCATGGCCGGGATGGTCGAGCTCGGCGAAGAGGTGTTCCACATGCCGGTGCGCGTCGGCGTGCCGCACTACTCCGGCGGCCTTGCGGAGGTGGTGAAGAACCCGCGTTTTTCGACCGGCGTCGGCCTGCTGATTTCGCTGCTCGAGCAGAAGAAGCGCGACGAGCACGCGCGCATCAGCAGCAACAACATCAAGGGCGTTTTCGAACGCATGGCCAGCTGGTTCAAGGGGAATTTTTGAGGATCGTGAACGGTGAACGGTGAACAGTGAACACGTCGATTTCGGGTTGCGAGCATGCATGCGATGCCCGTGCCTGGCGCGTTCACCGTTCACCGTTCACGGTTCACGGTGTTGTTTCAACCATGAAGGAGAGAGAGCATGATTGAGTTGATTGATACGGAACAACCGGAAGCCGTCATCAAGGTGATCGGTGTGGGCGGCTGCGGCGGCAATGCCGTCGACCACATGATCAACAATGGCGTTGCCGGCGTGGAGTTCATTTGCGCCAACACCGATGCGCAGGCCCTGAAGCGCAACCTGTCCCGCGTGACGATGCAGCTGGGAACGTCGGTTACCAAGGGCCTGGGCGCGGGCGCCAACCCGGAAATCGGCCGGCAGGCGGCGATGGAGGACCGCGAGCGCATTGCCGAGATGATCCAGGGCGCCGACATGCTGTTCATCACCGCCGGAATGGGCGGCGGAACCGGCACGGGCGCGGCGCCGATCGTGGCCGAGGTGGCCCGCGAACTTGGCGTGTTGACGGTCGCAGTGGTGACCAAGCCGTTCGCCTTCGAAGGCAAGCGCAAGAAGGTCGCCGATGCGGGCATCGAGGCGCTCAAGCAGAACGTCGACTCGCTGATCATCATTCCCAACGACCGGCTGATGGAGGTTCTGGGCGACGACGTCACCTACGAGGATGCGTTCCGCGCATCCAACGACGTGCTCAACGGCGCGGTTGCCGGCATCGCCGAGGTGATCAACTGCCCGGGACTGGTCAACGTCGATTTTGCCGACGTGCGCACCGTGATGAGCGAAAACGGCGTGGCGATGATGGGCTCGGCCACCGCCACCGGCCAGGACCGCGCGCAGGTGGCCGCGGAACGCGCCGCCGCCTCGCCGCTGCTTGAGGATGTCAACCTGACCGGCGCGCGCGGGGTGCTGGTCAACATCACCGCATCGAAGTCCCTGAAACTCAAGGAGGTGCACGAGGTGATGAACACCATCAGGAGCTTCACCGCCGAGGATGCCACCGTGATCTTCGGCTCGGTGTTTGACGACACGATGGGCGAGGGCCTGCGCGTGACCATCGTTGCCACCGGGCTTGGCGGCACGATCACCAAGCGCCAGCCGCAGATGGTGTACTCGGCGCCGGCATTGCAGCGTACCGGTACCGATGACGCCGTCGGCGCGCCGATGACCTCGCCGGCCGGCGCGATCAACTACGAGCACCTGGAAACCCCGGCCGTGACGCGCCGGCGGCGCGACGCCACCGTGGCCGCCATGCAGCAGTCCGGCATCGAGATGTACGACATCCCGGCATTCCTGCGCAAGCAGGCGGACTAGCCCCGCCGGACAGCCTGCCCACCGGGTGACTCTCTCCACCCGGTCGGGCGGCTGCCCCCGCAATTCCCGCGAATCCGGCCGTCAACCCGCGCGGCTAGCCGGCTGCGCGCGGCGCACGTCGTGAAAGACACCGCATGATTCAGCTCTATTACTACCCCAGCAACGCCAGCATGGCCCCGCACATGGTGCTCGAGGAAATCGGCTGCCTATTCGAGTTGGTTCTTGTCGACCGCGCGCAAAACGCCCACAAGTCGGCCGATTACCTGAAGCTAAATCCGACCGGTTTGATTCCACTGTTGGTCGATGACGGGACGCCGATTCACCAGGCGGCGGCGATCTGCCTGCACCTGGCCGACCGGTTTCCGGATTCCGGCCTGGCTCCGCCGGTCGGCAGCGCGCAGCGCGCGCGCCTCTACAGCTGGCTGATGTACCTGACCAACACGCTTCAGGCGGAGTTGCTCCACTACTTTTATCCCGAGCGCATGGCCGACGATGCGGCCATGGCCGCGCGCGTCAAGGCACACGCCGAGATTCGCGTCGTCGAGATGCTCGACCTGCTGGAGAACCATCTGGCCGGCAGCGGACCATTCGTGCTGGGCGATTCACTGAGCATTGCCGACCACTACCTGCTGATGCTTTGCCGTTGGACGCGGATGCACGCACGCCCGGCGCAGGCTCGGCCCAGCCTGTCCCGTTTCATCGACGCGATGGCGGCCCGCCCTGCGGTGCAGCGGGTGTTTGCCAAGGAAGGCCTGCCGCTGCCCTGGGCATAGACGCAGCGTCAGCCGATGGCCGGCATGGCCGGCGCGTCGTATGATGTGAAGTTGTCCTACCCACTGAAAGGGATTGACCATGGTCATCTGCCCCATCGCGATTGTTGCCGGCTGCGCGAAATGCCCGGCATTCAAGGTTTGCCCGGCCAAGTCCATCCTCGGCGACCAGAAGCCCGCGGGCGACGACGGCGCCGCGAAGAAATCCGCAAGCGCGACCGGCAGTTCCAAGAAGAAGACTTGAAAACCGGCCTCGATGCACCGACCTGTTAGCGTCGGGAGCTTCGCCCGCTGAATTGAATCGAACATGCTTCGCCAACGCACCCTCAAGAACAAAGTCCGCGCCACCGGGGTCGGCGTGCACCTGGGCCACCGCGTCGAGATGCACATCCGGCCTGCGCCACCGGACACCGGCATCGTGTTCTGCCGTGTCGACCTGCCCGGGGCGCCCAGCGTCCGGGCGCATGCGCTCAATGTCAACGACACGCGCATGTCGACGCGCATCGAAGATTCCAAGAGCGGTGCGCGCGTGGCCACCGTGGAACATCTGATGTCAGCCTTTGCCGGTCTGGGCATCGACAACGCGTATGTCGACATCGATGCCGAGGAGGTGCCGATCATGGACGGCAGCGCCGCGCCATTCGTCTTCCTTATGCAATCGGCGGGGATCGAGGAACAGGGCAAGGCCAAGCGCTACATCCGCATCCTGAAGACGATCGGGATCGACGACCAGGGCCGGCATGTATCCCTGGAACCGTTCAATGGCTTCAAGCTGCGCTTCAACATCCAGTTCGACCATCCGGTGTTCGCCAAGTCGGTTTCGGACATCGAAATCGATTTCTCCGAGGTTTCGTTCGCCCGCGAGGTGGCCCGCGCTCGGACCTTCGGCTTCACGCACGAGGTCGAGGCGATGCGCGCGGCAGGTCTGGGCCGCGGCGGCTCCCTCGACAATGTCATCGTGATCGACGATTTTCGCGTGCTCAATGCCGACGGCCTGCGCTTCGATGACGAATTCGTCAAGCACAAGGCGCTCGACGCGGTCGGCGACCTGTACATGCTGGG
>DASUDU010000084.1:0-3924 GCA_036275435.1 Usitatibacteraceae bacterium
CGGCGTCGGCGGCTTCGGCTTTTCCTACAAGGTTGGCGTCGTTGCGGGCCTGGTTGGCGCGATCGTGCAGATCGTCATGGGCCTGATCGGCGTGGTGATCGTCGGGTACATCATCGATGCACTGGCGCCGACCTTCGGCGCGGAAAAGAACCTGCAGCAGGCGATTAAGACTGCCGTCTACGCCTTGACCGCGGCGTGGTTGGGCGGTGTCTTCGGCATCATCCCGGCGCTGGGTATCATTGGCCTGCTGTTTTCAATCTATGGCATCTATCTGCTGTACCTGGGATTGCCGGTGACGATGAAGTGCCCGGCCGAAAAGGCGATACCGTACACGGCGGTGACGGTGGTGGCCGCGTTCATTGTGATGATCATCATCGGCGTGGTGGTCGGTTCGGTAACGGCCATCGGATCCTCGCGCGGTTCTTTCAGCATCGGCGATGGCAGCGGCGGCAAGGTCACCGTCGATGCCGGCAGCGCGGCGGGCAAGCTCGACCAGTTTGCCAAGAAGATGGAAGAAGCCGGCAAGAAAATGGAAGCGGCGCAAAAAAGCGGCAACCAGGACGAGGCCAACAAGGCGGCAATGGCGGCTCTGGGCACGGTGCTGGGCGGTGGCAAGAACGTCGACCCTGTCGACATCGAGCAGCTCAAGCCGCTGGTTCCCGACACGTTTGCCGGGTTGCCCAAGAAATCGAGCAAGGCCGAGAAGGCCGGCGCACTCGGCATCATGGTGTCCAAGGCCGAGGCGCGCTACGGCGACGAGGCCGGCAAGCGCGTCGACCTCGAAATCACCGATGCCGGCGGCGCGGGCGGCATGATGGCCTTCGCCGGCTGGGCGATGGTGCAGGGCGAGCGCGAGGACGAGAGCGGCCGCGAGAAGACCGGCAAGGTCGACGGGCGGTTGACGCACGAAAAGATGCGCAAGGACGGCCGCAACGAATTCAGCGTGGTGATCGCCGAGCGTTTTGTGGTCACCGCCAAGGGCAAGGACGTTGACCTCAACGCGCTCAAGTCTGCGGTTGCCGGATTGGATCTGAAGAAGCTCGACGCACTCAAGGACGTTGGCGTCAGCAAGTAGCCATGGGATGGCCCGGCCGCCGGCCAAGCCGGACCGCTGCATCGCGCGACGCGCTTGCGGATCGCGTTGAAATTCCGGCGCGCGGACTGGCTGGGCCCGCCCGATTCGGACCAACGGCGCGCGCGTCCCGGCCACAAGGATGAGCACGGACTGGCTCGCGCGAATCCGCGCCTATGTCGCGGCCGACCTGTCGGTGGAGACGCGCGAGCGCATCATGCGGCCGCTGGCACTGGCGGCCGTCATCGCTTTCACACCCGTGATGCTGCAAAACGCCTGGCTGGGCCACTGGTCGCTGGCGTCTTTCATCGCCCTCGTGCAGTTTTTGCTGGTGGTGAACTATCGCGCCATGTGCCTGCATCGCCCGCCGCCCATCCCGCACGAACTGGTGGCGATTCCGGCCGCGGTCGCGGTCGTCGGCGCGATTTTCGTTCATGGCATCGTCGGGCTGTTCTGGACCTTTTCGATTGTCCTGTACGCACATTTCGTGCTGCGCCGCCCACTGGCGCTGCTTGTCAGCGCGGCCTTCTTTGTGTTTGTGGTGGCCATCTCGGTGTCGCAGTTCGGTGCCGCGGTCGCGATCCGCGCTGCGCTTTCGCTGCTGATCACGATCATGCTGATCAACATCGTCCTCGACGCGTTGGTGCATGTGCAGCGCAAAATGCTCGATTTGACGGCGACCGATGCGCTCACGGGCGCGGCCAACCGCCGCAACCTCGAGGCAAGCCTGGTGCATGCTGCGGCACGCGCCACGCGCAGCGGTGCGCCGCAGACACTTTTGCTGTTCGACATCGACCATTTCAAGGACATCAACGACCTGCACGGCCATTCTGTCGGCGACCAGGTGCTCCGGCAACTCGTCGAACTGGTGAACCAGCGCGCACGCGAGGTTGACCTGCTGTTTCGCATCGGCGGCGAGGAATTCTTGTTGCTGGCGACCGATACCCGCCTTGGCGACGGGCTGGTGCTCGCCGAGGCGCTGCGGCGCGAGGTGACCAATGCCTCCTGGCCGCAGCAGCACCCGGTCACCATCAGCCTCGGCGTGGCTGAATACGTCGCCGGTGAATCCTGGGAGGCCTGGATCAAGCGCGCCGACGTGGCGCTCTACCGCGCCAAGCACGCCGGCCGCAACGCCGTCGCCGGCTGAAACGGCGCAGCGCCGCGACAGCCGTCGTCGCCGCCTACAGGTGCTTCTTGAAGAACGCGACCGTCCGGCTCCAGGCCAGCTTTGCCGCCGCGTCGTCATAGCGCGGTGTCGTGTCGTTGAGAAAGCCGTGCTGGGTTCCCGGGTACTTGTGCATTTCGTAGCGCACGTTGGCAGCCTTGAGCGCGGTTTCGTAGGCCGGCCAGCCGGCGTTGATGCGCTCGTCGTTTTCCGCGTAGTGAATCAGCAGCGGGCATTTGATGGCCGGCACGTCCTCGGCCTTGGGCTGGCCCCCGTAGAACGGCACGGCCGCGGCCAGATCCGGCACCTTGGTGGCCAGCATGTTGGCGATGCTGCCGCCATAGCAGAAGCCGACCGTGCCGACCTTGCCGCTGCCTGCCGGATGGGTCTTGAGGAAATCGGCGGCGGCGATGAAATCCGCGCGCGCATGGCCCTGGTCGAGTTTGGGGAACAATTCGCGCGCCTTGTCCTCGTTGCCCGGATAGCCGCCCAGCGGCGTCAGCGCGTCCGGCGCAAACGCAACGAAACCCTCGAGCGCAAGACGGCGCGCGACATCCTCGGTGTGCGGATTCAAGCCGCGGTTTTCGTGTATCACCACCACCGCCGGCAGCTTGCCGGTGGCATTGGCCGGGATCGCCAGGTAGCCCTTCATCCGGCCGGTTCCCTGCGCCGAAAAATATTCGACGTACTTCGCGTTCAGACGCGCGTCGTCCGGCTTGATCTGCTGCGCTTCGGCGAACTTCGGGTTGAGCATTTCCAGCAGCGCCGCTCCCGAAACCCCGGCGGCGGCGTACTTGCCGGCGTCCGCAATGAAAGCGCGGCGGTCGATGAAGCCATGCACGTACTGGTCGAACAGGCGCAGCACTTCGGGATGGAAATCGTTGGCGGTCAGGCGCGGCATGGCATCCTCCGGTGGGTTGATGACGTATGATGCGCCGATTCTATGACGGAGCGGCGGTTGCCGCCGCCATTGCCAATATGGGCAGCGCAAACTTTTTTCGGTGCAGTGATTCGTCCGTTGCACGGGTGTGCGCATGAAGATCGCCTTTTGTGCGCCAGGCGATGATCCCGCGCGCTGGCAGGCGGCGCTACGGCAGCACCTTGCTGGCGTTGAACTGCTGCCCTGGACAGAGCGCATGCAGCGCATCGAGGCGCGTTATGCGCTGATCTGGTCGCCGCCGGTCGATTTTTTTGTTGCGCTGCAAGGCGCGAAGGCGCTGTTCAATCTCGGCGCCGGAGTCGACGCGCTGCTGCGCACGCCGGACCTCGCGGAACGCACGCGCGGCACGCCGATCATTCGCATCGAGGACGCCGGCATGGGGGCGATGATGGCCGAGTACGTCGTGCACGCCATCGCGCGACACACGCGGCATTTTCGCCGATTCGAATTGCAGCAAGACGAGGCGCGCTGGATCAAGCACCGGCCGCAGGCGCGGTCTGCGTGGCCGGTGGGCGTGATGGGCCTGGGTGAAATGGGTGGCCGCATCGCCCGCGTGCTGGCCGCGCTCGATTACCCGGTATCCGCCTGGTCGCGCACGCCGCGTGTCATCGAGGGCGTGCGGTGTCATGCGGGAGAAAAGGGCTTGGCGGCATTTTTGTCGGTCTCTCGCATTCTCGTCAACGCGCTGCCGCTGACGCCGCACACGCAGGGCGTGCTCGATGCGAAGGCTTTCGCGCAGCTGCCGCC
>DASUDU010000085.1:0-2062 GCA_036275435.1 Usitatibacteraceae bacterium
CGCTTCAATGCCGGCAAGCTCGCGCGCGGCGGCGACCTGACGCGCGCCTACACGCCCAGCTTCGGGCTGATGGGCGTCGAATCGCTGATCCTCGAGCAGTCCGACATCGGCGCGATCGCCGATTCAATCAAGGACTGCCTGCGCTGCGGCAAGTGCAAGCCGGTGTGCGCAACCCACGTACCGCGCGCCAACCTGCTCTACAGCCCGCGCAACAAGATCCTCGCCGCCTCGCTGCTGATCGAGGCGTTCCTCTACGAGGAGCAGACGCGCCGCGGCGTCTCGCTCAAGCACTTCGACGAGTTCTCCGACGTGGCCGACCACTGCACGGTTTGCCACAAGTGCGCGGCGCCCTGCCCGGTGGACATCGATTTCGGCGACGTGTCGATCGCCATGCGCAACCTGCTGCGCAAGGAAGGCAAGCAGAAGTTCAACCCCGGAGCCTGGGCGGCGATGAAGTACCTCACCGCAACCGACCCGACGACCATCAAGCTGATCAAGGCGGCGATGATCGACTTCGGCTACCGCGCCCAGCGCTTCGCGCACAGCCTGGCGCGCAAGTCGCTGATCACCCGCCGGCAGACGCGCCGCCCGCCCGCGACCGTGGGCAAGCCGCCGCTCAAGGCCCAGGTGATCCACTTCATCAACAAGCCGATGCCCGGCGGCCTGCCCAAGCGCACCGCGCGCGCGCTGCTCGACATCGAGGACAACACCGTGGTGCCGATCATTCGCGACGCGCGCCAGGCGGCGGACGCCGAGGCGGTGTTCTACTTTCCCGGCTGCGGCTCCGAGCGCCTGTTCGGGCAGGTCGGACTGGCCACGCAGGCGATGCTCTATCACGTCGGCGTGCAGACGGTGCTGCCGCCGGGCTACCTGTGCTGCGGCTATCCGCAGACCGCCTCCGGCAACGCCGACAAGGGCCAGCAGATCACCACCGATAACCGCGTGTTGTTCCACCGCGTCGCCAACACCTTGAACTACCTGGATATCAAGACGGTGATCGTCTCCTGCGGCACCTGCATGGACCAGTTGCAGAAGTACGAATTCGAGAAGATCTTTCCCGGCTGCCGCCTGCTCGATATCCACGAATACCTGATGGAAAAGGGCGTGAAGCTGGAAGGCATTGAAGGCGTGCGGTACATGTACCACGACCCCTGCCACACGCCGATGAAGTCCTACCAGCCGCTGCAGGTGGTCAACCAGCTGATGGGCACAGAGGTGACCTTGAACGATCGCTGCTGCGGCGAATCCGGCACGCTGGCGGCCACCCGACCTGACATCTCGACGCAGGTGCGCTTTCGCAAGGAAGAGGAAATGCGCAAGGGCGCCGGCGCGCGGCGCGCCGACGGCTTCAAGGGCGGGGTCAAGATCCTCACCTCCTGCCCGTCGTGCCTGCAGGGGCTGTCGCGATTCAACAAGGACAGCGCGACCGAAGCCGACTACATCGTCGTGGAAATCGCCAGGCATGTGCTCGGCGAGGACTGGATGGCCGAGTTCGTCCGGAAGGCGAACGCGGGAGGCATTGAGCGGGTGCTGTTGTAGGTCAGTTTTTTGCGGTGCTGTACGTCGAACCCGTTCGCGACTGCGGCACGGCGGGCGCTAGAATCGCCATTTGATCGACCTGTCCACGAAAGAGCGCGCCGATGAGATTGCTCTTTGTACTGTTCCCCGCACTGCTGTTGATTGCGGGGCCGGCGTTTTCTGCAGCGATTGAGCCGCCGGATACGGCTGGCACCGCACAGCCATTGCGACAGGCCAGGGTCGCGCCGCCGGTCAAACGTCTCATCGTCAAGTTCACCCCTGAGGCGGCCACGCGCGGCACGCTGCACCCCGCGCAACGGGTCGACTGGCTGTCGGCGACCAGCGATGCGGAATTGACATTCGTGCGAACGCTGGCGACCGGCGCCGATTTGTTTGCGCTGGACAAGCCCATGGCGGTGGACGATGCGCGCCGCCTCGCCGCGACCCTGCGTGCGCGCGCCGATGTCGAGTACGCCGAACCCGACGAGTGGATGTTCCCGCTGCGCGCCGCCAACGACACGCAATACGGCAACCAATGGCACCT
>DASUDU010000086.1:0-2334 GCA_036275435.1 Usitatibacteraceae bacterium
AGTCCTCGCTCGAGTCCGACGTCCTCGCCGTGCCCGCGGCCCTGCCGCCGGGCCTCGCGCTCTAACCGCAATCGGGCCGCCATGACCGCGCACGAATACAACTTCGACGGCCTCGTCGGCCCGACCCACAACTACAGCGGCCTGTCCTACGGCAACATTGCCTCGACCCGGAACCAGGGCGCAATCGCCAATCCGCGCGAGGCTGCCCTGCAAGGCCTGGCGAAAATGAAGGCGCTGATGGATCGCGGCTTCAAGCAGGGCGTGTTCGCGCCACAGCAGCGGCCCGACATTGCCACGCTGCGCCAACTCGGCTTTTCCGGCAGCGACACCGAAGTGCTGCAAAGCGCAGCCGGGCACTCGCGCGCCATCTTCAACAGCGCCCTGTCGGCCTCGTCGATGTGGACAGCCAACGCGGCAACGGTGAGCCCGAGCGCCAACACAGCGGACGGCCGGGTGCACTTTTCCGTGGCCAACCTGGCGCAAAATTTTCACCGCGCGATTGAGCACCCGACCACCGGCCGCATCCTGCGCGCGATGTTTCCCGCCGGACGGCACTTCGTGCACCACGATGCGTTGCCCGCAACGCCGTCCTTCGGCGACGAGGGCGCTGCCAACCACACGCGTTTCTGCCCGGCAATCGGCGCGCCCGGCGTGGAACTGTTCGTCTACGGCTGCGTGGGGTTCGACAGCCGCGCGCCGCGACCACAGAAATACCCGGCGCGCCAGTCGCTGGAGGCCTCGCAGGCCATTGCGCGCCGCCACGGCCTGAGCGATGCACGTGCGGTGTTCGCGCAGCAGAATCCGGACGCGATCGACCAAGGGGTGTTTCACAACGACGTGATCGCCGTCGGCCACCGCAACGTGCTGTTCTGCCACGAACAGGCCTTCCTCGACCGCGAGGGAACCTGCCGCCAGTTGCGTGAAAAATTCGGCGAAGGCCTTGTCATTCTCGAAGTGCCGGCCGATGCCGTCAGCGTGGCCGATGCGGTCGGCAGTTACCTGTTCAACAGCCAGTTGCTGTCCAAGCCCGACGGGAAGATCGCCATTGTCGTCCCGCAGGAGTGCCGCAACAACGCGCGGGTTTCGGCCTGTCTCGACGAACTCATCGCCTCCGGCGGGCCGATCGACGAAGCGCTGGTGTTCGACCTGCGGCAAAGCATGATGAACGGCGGTGGCCCGGCGTGCCTGCGTCTGCGCGTGGAGTTGAACGAGGCGGAAGCCGCTGCCGCCAATCCGGGCGTGATCCTGACGTCGACGTTGCACGGCGAACTGGTCGACTGGGTGCGCCGGCACTATCGCGACCGCATGGCCGACGCCGATCTGCTCGATCCGCAGTTGCCGCAGGCCGTCTGCACGGCGCTCGATGAACTCACGCGCATCCTGAAACTCGGCTCGGTCTACCCGTTTCAACTTGGGTAGATTGCCTGACCCCAATCCCGGGTTCGCGCGTTGTCGCCAGGGGGCAAGAAAAAAGGCGGCCTGGGCCGCCTTTTTTCCGGTGTCGCGTTCGTTTAGTCGTTGCTGGTGATGCCGAGCAAGGCGAGCAGGTTGCTGAACACGTTGTAGATGTCGAGATAGATGGCCAGCGTAGCGCTGATGTAGTTGGTTTCGCCGCCGGTGACGATGCGGTTGATGTCATAGAGCATGAACGCCGAGAAGATGCCGATGGCAATCACCATGATCGCCAGCGACAGCGCCGGCATTTGCAGGAAGATGTTGGCGAACACGGCAACCAGCAGCATCAGGGCGCCGACGAACAGGAACTTGCCCATGTTGGTCAGGTCGCGCTTGATGGTGGTGGCCAGCGAGGCCATGCCGAAGAAAATCAGCGCGGTTCCGCCGAACGCGGTGGCGATCAACTGTCCGCCGCTCTTGAGCGCCATGATCTTGCCCAGCAGGCCGGAGAGCATCAGGCCCATGAAGAACGTGAACGCCAGCAGCAGCACCACGCCCCATGAACTGTTCTTGGTCTTTTCGATCCCGTAGAAGAAACCGAAGGCGATCGCCAGGAACAGGATGAAGCTCAGCAACGGGCTGGTGCCGAAGAACGAGAAGTTCAGCGAGACGCCGATGGTCGCGCCGATGACGGTGGGCACCAGCGACAGCGCCAGCAACAGGTAGGTATTGCGCAGGACGCGCTGCTGCGCCGCGCCGATCGTGGCGGTTCCGATACTGGCCGGAACAGGGGAGAGGATGGGGTTTTCCTGGGACATGGTCGATCCTTTTGGGACGGGTTCGGAAAATGGGTTGAGCGCGCGTTGGACAGCGCCGGTGCCGCGAAGTTTCCACGCAATTCTAGCCGGTTTCAACCCCAAATCCCTTGGGGTTTTGGCA
>DASUDU010000087.1:0-4785 GCA_036275435.1 Usitatibacteraceae bacterium
CGACTTCGACGCGATGACGGACTGGCTCGCCAAGGCCGGCGCGTCGCGCACCTACTGGCCGGAGCGGCTCGAAGTCGTGCCCGACCTGCCGCGCACGGCGAGCGGCAAGATCCAGAAATTCGAACTGCGCGAGCGGGCCAGCCGCTTTGAATAGACACCGGCATCGCGGTCGCGCCTTGCGGGGCACACGCTCGGACGCCGTCTGAAACCCGACGTCCAATCTTCATGCACTGCCAAGCCCAATCCCCTGACGTAGCGATAAAGTTGCGGTCACTACTGCCGCGCGCGGAACGCTGTGCTATAAAGCCTCAAGGCTGGCAGCGGGAGGTCGATAATGCTTGCGGAGCAGCGCGAGTTTGAAACTCGCAGACAGCGGCTTAACCGTTTGGTGTTCGCTTGATTCGCAATATTTTCCGCCAGCCAGTACCGCCCTTGCTCGGCTTGGACCTGAGCAGCTCGGCCGTTCGGGTTCTTGCCCTCGGCGAGGTCTCTTCGGGATTCCAGGTAGAGGCCTGCATGGAAGGCCTCCTGCCGCAGGGTGCGGCCCTGGACAGCGCGGCCAACTCAGCGGAACCCGTGATCCAGGCAATCGCCGATGTGGTGAGACGTTCTGGAAGCAAACGCAACCAGGTTGCCATCGCGGTTCCGGGATCGCTGGTGATCAGCCGGCAAATCAGCATGCCGGTCGAGTTCACCGACGCGGATATCGAACAGCAGATCAACCTCGAGTCCGACCAGTTCATCCCTTACCCGCTGGATGATGTCTACTTCGATTTTGTTGTGCTCGGTCCGAATGCCCGTAATCCTCAAACAGCCGATGTGCTGCTAATTGTCGCCCGCAATGACGTCATTGACCGCCGCGTCGAAGCCTTGGCGAGCGCCGGTCTCAGCGCTGCGGTAGTCGACGTTGAAGCCTATGCGCTTGAATCGGCCTTCCCGCTGATTGCCTCCAGCTTGCCGCGGGCAGCGCGTGACGGTATCACGGCGATGGTTGACGTCGGCGGCACGTCGACAACGCTCAATGTCCTCCAGAAAGGCGCCACGGTGTTCACGCGTGAGCAGTCGTTCGGCGGCGAACAATTGCTGTTGCAGCTTCAGGAGCGCCATGAGATGAACGCGGCTGAAGCACGGGCCGCAATCGACTCCAACAACTTGCCAGGTGATAGCGAAGCCATGGTGCTGGCCCCGTTCATGGATTCACTGGCAAGCCAAGTCGGCCGCCTGCTGCAAGTATTCTTCTCGGCAACCGGGGAAACCACCCTTGACCAAGTGGTGCTTAGCGGGGGCTGCGCGGGTCTGCCGGGGGTTGCCGATGTGGTCGGGCAATACCTTGGCATCGACACCCGGATTGGCAATCCTTTTTCAAGCGTGCAGTTCGCGTCCGGGCTCGACGCCGCCCGATTGCGAGCCACTGGCCATGCCTGGATGATTGCGGCCGGCCTTGCCATGCGGAGTATGAGCGATGTCTCGCGTTAACCTCCTGCCGTGGCGACGCGCCCAGCGACAGCGGCGGCAACGTGAATTTCTTACCATGCTGGGCGCAGGCGCCATCGGCGCCGTGGCGCTCGTAGCGGTGGGCGAACTGATCGCCACTGGCCTGGTGAACGGTCAAGAAGCAAGAAACGAGTTGTTGCGCTCCGAAATCGCGATCCTCGACGTGAAAATCCGCGAGATTCGCGACATTCAGGCGCAGAAGACAAAGCTGCAAGCCCGCATGGACGTCATTCAGGAGCTTCAGACCTTACGCCCTATGCCGGTGCGCTTGTTTGACGCACTTGCGCGCAGCACGCCGGAAGGCGTCTTCCTCACCAATTTCGGGCAGAACGAAACCACCCTCAGCTTGCAAGGGTGGGCGCAATCCAACGCGCGCGTCTCATCCTATATGCATGAGCTCGACGCGTCGGACGAATTCAATCCGTCCACCCTTCGGGTTGCGCGCGCCGGCGAACATCGAAGCATGCACGCCAGCCAATTTGACTTGCAAGTTCCCCAGCACATCGCCAAACCCGAGCAGCCGAAATGACCTTGGACGATCTGCGGAAGATTGATTTGCGCAGCATCAACCTGCGCGACATCGATGTTGGTGCAGCCGGGGAATGGCCGGCAATCGGCAAGACGTTGGCAATAGTGTTGGTCGGCATTGTGGTGGTGTTCGCGGGCTATCACTTCGTAATCCGCAAGACGCTTGAGGATCTGGAAGGCAGGCAGCAGGCCGAGAGGCAGCTGCGGCAGGAATTCCTTACCAAGTATCGCCAAGCCGTCAACCTGGAGGCGTACCGCGAGCAGCTGGCGCAGCTCAAGGAGAGCTTCGAGGCGATGCGTCGGCAGCTCCCCGACAGCAATGAGATCGCCAACTTGTTGGTCGAAATCACCCAGGCCGGCCTCGGACGCGGGCTCGAATTCAAGCTATTCCAGCCCGGCGAGCCGAAGCCGTCCGGGTTCTACGCAGAACTCCCGATCGCAATCGAGGTCACCGGCAGCTACCACCAACTTGGAGAATTTGCAAGCGACGTGGCTGGTTTTCCGCGCATCGTGACCTTGCACAACCTGACGATGGTCCCCCAGGGCAAGGACACCGACCTGCTGGTGCTGAGGGGTACCGCCAAGACTTACCAGTACCTCGAGGAGGACAAGCCTTGAGCGGAGGACGCACCACATTAATCGGACTGACCTGTCTCGTGCTTGCCGGGTGCAGTTCCAAGGATGCCGAACTGAAAACGTGGATGGACCAGGTCCGCGCGGAAGAGAAGGTCACCATCGAACCATTGCCGGTGTTGAAGCCGTACGAGCCTTTTGTCTACAAGCGCGACGAACTCAAGGACCCCTTCCTTGACACCTTGACCGAGCAGAAAACCGAAAACGTGGCGGACGCCGGTCTGGACGGCGTGCGCCCGGACCTCAATCGGCGCAAGGAAGCCTTGGAGGCCTACCCCCTGGACGCGCTGCGGATGGTCGGCACACTTGCGCGCGGCGACAGCCTGTGGGCACTGATCCAGGCCCCCGATCAGACAATCAGTCGCGTATCGGTCGGCAATTATCTCGGCGAGAACTATGGACGAATTACTGACGTCGCCGACAACCGCGTGAACTTGATGGAAATGATTCCTAACGGAACCGGCGGCTGGACGGAACGACCAGCCGCGGTAGAAATCGTGGAGCAGTAGCGGCATGACGATGCCCAGGGAGATCCGGCACATGAAACCTCGTCACACCCCCGCTCGGCGGTGGGTCACCGCCGCTATTGCAAAGGCGCTGGCGGCGCTGCTGATCCCGATAAATGCCTACGCCGTGGCATTGACGGGCATGAACTTTGCCGCGACGCCGACCGGCGGCGTTCAGCTGCAGGTGCAGGCCGACGGTGCACTTGCACCGGGCCGGGCGTTCCTGATCAATGATCCGCCACGTCTGGTCATCGACCTGCCGGCCACCGACGCTGCCTTGCCGGAACGCACCAAGAACGTCGATACCGGGCCCGTTGGCACCGTGGTGGTGGTCCCCGGGGAAGGGCGGACCCGCTTGGTGGTCAATCTCGTCGAGACGGTGAAGTGGTCGATGACCACCGCCGACAACACGCTGCTGGTGATGCTGGATGCGCCTGGCGCGATTCCATCGGCCGCACGCAGCCCGACACCAGCGCCTGCGCCCATGGCGCGCTCCGCAGGCCCGCGGCTAAGCAGCATCGATTTTCACCGGGGCGACCGCGGCGAAGGCCGCATTGTGGTTGGCTTGTCGTCCCCTGACGTACAGGTCAACACCCGCCCCCAGGGCGGCCGCGTGGTGGTCGAGTTCAGCGGCGTGGGCCTGCCGGCCGAGCTCAGCCGTCGGCTCGACGTCACCGACTTTGCGACGCCCGTCACGCGCGTGGAAACGCGCCAGTACGCCGGCGGCGTGCGCATGGAAGTGGCGACCGGCGGCGCATTCGAGCACCTGGCCTATCAGGCCAACGGGCAGTACACGCTGGAAATTTCACCGGTGCGCGACGACCCGGCCGCCCAACGCAACGTGAAGAAGGCCTATTCCGGCGAGCCGATCTCGCTGAACTTCCAGAGCATCGAAGTGCGCGCGGTGCTGCAGTTGCTGGCGGATTTCACCGGAAAGAACCTGGTGGCGGCGGACACCGTGGCCGGCAACATCACCCTGCGCCTGCAGAACGTCCCCTGGGACCAGGCGCTCGACATCGTCCTGAAGACCAAGGGCCTCGACATGCGCCGTAAGGACAACGTGATCCTGGTGGCGCCGCAGGCCGAGCTCGCGGCCCAGGAAAAAGCCGAGCTCGAGGCGCAGAAGGACATCCAGGAACTGGCGCCGCTGCGCACCGAGTTCCTGACCGTCAACTACGCGAAGGCGTCCGAGATCGCGCGCCTCGTGAAGTCGACGGGCGGCGGCTCGCTGCTCTCCGAGCGCGGCAACGTGACCGTGGACGAGCGCACCAACACGCTGCTCGTGCAGGATACGGCGGACAACCTCACGGCCATCCGCTCGATGGTCGCGACGCTCGACATCCCGGTCCGCCAGGTGCTGATCGAGTCGCGCATCGTGATCGTCTCCGACGACTTCAGCCGCGACCTCGGCGTGCGCGCCGGCTTCACGCGCGTGTCCGACGACATCAAGGACCTGATGGCGGTCAGCGGCAGCGCGCAGGCGACGGACACGATCATGGGATCGGCCCTCGACAACCTGGCGAGCAGCGGCCAGCCGTTCCCGGTCGAGGTGCCGTTCGGCCCGACGTTCGACCGCTACAACGTCAACATGCCGGTCGCGAACCCGGCCGGGCGCATCGCGCTG
>DASUDU010000088.1:0-7450 GCA_036275435.1 Usitatibacteraceae bacterium
GCCGCGACGGCGGATGCCGCGGGGGCGGCGCCTGCCGCGCAACCTTACGTGCGCGAAGGCGTCAAGATCGGCCGCAACGACCCGTGCTGGTGCGGTTCAGGCAAGAAGTTCAAGCACTGCCACGGCAAGCTGGCGTAGGCAGCGCCGCTCAGGCGCGCACCACCAGTGCGTCCTGACCGGCCCAGAACGCATTCTCGAAATACGCAACCGGCGCCACGCCGGTGGCCTCCTGCACGACGCGCTCACTGAACGCGCGGGTGGTGAACGTCGTGCCGTAAAGGTCCGCGTCGATCGAGGGCGACTCGCTGCTGGCGACAAAGAACGTCCCGTCCGCCGCGAATTGCACGCCCTCGCGCTTGGCCGTCCTTTCGCTGTGCGTGGTGAATACCAGCACGCCGTCTTCGCTCAGCATCGACTGCAAGGCGCGAATCCAGCGCGGCCAGATTGCGACCGGCAAATGGGTGAACAGCGAGAGCACGAAGACCAGCTCGTAACGAGCCGGCGCGCGGATGTCCTCCGGGACGTGCGAGGACGCGAATGTGCGCACACCAAACTGCCCGTGCAGGAAATCCGTCGTTCCGGGAAGTACATCGGCGCAGGCCACCCGACCGGGGAGCACGCGGGCCAGGTGGCGGGTGAAGCGGCCAAACCCGGCCGCAAACTCGAGCATCGACTCGACGCGCGGCAGCGGTTTGCCGACCGCGTCCATTACCAGCATAAGCTCGGCGAGCGTCCTCCAGCCGTCGGAGAGGTACTCGCGGATCGGGTTTTTCGCCATAGGGTGGCGGGCAAAGAACGCGAAAATGTCGTCGCGGGGGTCGATCGTGCAATTGACGTTCATCCACGCGCTGTAGCGTTGCGGCGCGCACAGGCGCTCGAGCGCATTGTGCGCAGCCAGGCATGCGGGGTCGAGGTCAAGGATCGCCGCGTAGCGCGCACCCGCGTCCGCCGGTGAACGGGCCTCCAGCGCCGCGGCCTCGGTCAGCAGCGCGGCGGTCGCGGAAGAAGGTCCGGGTCGGGTATCCATGCCATAATTTTGCCGGACTTCCCGAGCGTTTCCCATTTTGATTCAGGTGCCGCCATGCCGGTCAACCTTCCCCCGCTGAGCCCAGAACGATTGCGTCCGGTCGCCGGCGTGCGCCTCGGCGTTGCCAAGGCGCAGGTGCGCAAGCCCGACCGCAAGGACATGCTGGTGATCGCGTTCGAGCCGGGAACCGATGCCGCAGGCGTGTTCACGCAGAACCGCTTCTGCGCCGCTCCGGTGACCGTCTGCCGCGAGCACCTGCGGCGCAGCCAGGACGTGCGCGCCCTGCTGGTCAACACCGGGTGCGCCAACGCCGGTACCGGCGAGCGCGGCCTCGAAGATGCCCGGCAAAGCTGCGCGACCGTGGCAAAGGCCCTCGCGTGCAAGCCGCATGAAATCCTGCCGTTTTCCACCGGCGTCATCCTCGAGCACCTGCCAATGGAGCGGATCCTGGCGGGCATCCCGCAGTGCGTGGCCAACTTGAAGGCCGACGGTTGGGCCGATGCGGCCGAGGCGATCATGACCACCGATACGGCGCCGAAGGCGGCGTCGCGGCAAATCGACATCCACGGGCACGTGGTGACCATCACCGGCATCGCCAAGGGCGCCGGCATGATCGAGCCGAACATGGCGACCATGCTCGCTTTCATCACCACCGACGCGCTGGTCGGCGAGGATGTGCTGCAGGACATGGTCAAGGAGGCGGCCGACCTGTCGTTCAATGCCATCACCGTCGATGGCGACACCTCGACCAATGACTCGCTGATCCTCGCGGCAACCGGCAAGGCCGGCAACCCGCCGATCAACGGCGAAGGCACCGCGGAGTACGCGGCCTTGCAGGAGGCGGTCAACGAAGTCGCGATCGAACTGGCCCAGGCCATCATCCGGGACGGCGAGGGTGCAACCAAGTTCATGACCATCCTGGTCGAGGGCGGCGAGACGCGCGACGAATGCATGAAGGTCGGCAAGGCGATCGCCAATTCGCCGCTGGTCAAGACCGCCTTTTTCGCCTCCGACCCCAACCTCGGCCGCATCCTGGCCGCGATCGGCAAGGCCGGCATCGAGGACCTCGACACGGGCAAGATCCGCGTCTACCTGGGTTCGGTGCTGGTCGCCGAGCACGGCGGTCGCGCGGCGAGCTACCGCGAGGAGCTGGGCGCGGCGGTCATGAAGGACGCAGAAATCGAGGTGCGCGTCGAACTCAACCGCGGGCTCGAATCCGGCGTGGTCTGGACCTGCGATTTTTCCTACGACTACGTGAAAATCAACGCGGACTATCGCAGCTGATGTTTCCGAAGGTGGACACGCTCATCGCGCGCCTTGAGGCGCTGGCGGCACGCGCCGAGGCGGCATTGCCGGCCGCGGCGGTCGAGCCCGACTGGCGCCGTACTGTCGCCTTTCGCTGGCGGCGGCGCGAGACGATCTTCGGCCGGCGCGGCGAACTGTGCGCGGTGGCGCATCCGCACCTGATCCGTTTCGAGGACCTTGCCGACATCGACGAGCAAAAGGCGCGCGTAGACCAAAATACCCGGCAGTTCGTCGCCGGGTTGCCGGCCAACAACGTGCTGCTCACCGGCGCGCGCGGCACAGGCAAGTCCTCGCTGATCAAGGCGGCGCTGGAACGCTATGCGGCCAAGGGCCTGCGCCTGATCGAGGTCGATCGCGCCGACCTGGTCGACCTTCCCGACATCGCGGAACTCGTCGCGCGGCGTCCGGAGCGCTTCATCGTGTTTTGCGACGATTTGTCGTTCGAGGCGCACGACGCCGGCTTCAAGGCGCTCAAGTCGGTGCTCGACGGCGGCATTGCCGCGCCGACGGCCAACATGCTGATCTATGCCACCAGCAATCGCCGCCACCTGATGCCCGAGCTGATGCAGGAAAACCTCGAAGCGCGCCACGCGCCGGATGGCGAGATCCACCCCGGCGAGACCACCGAGGAGAAAGTCTCGCTGTCAGAGCGCTTCGGCCTGTGGCTGTCGTTCTATCCGTTCGACCAGGCCACTTACCTGAAGATCGCCGAGCATTGGGTCGGTGTGCTGACCGGGCGAAAGATGGTGCGGCGCGAGGCGATGATCCGTGCCGCCCTGTTGTGGTCGCTCGAGCGCGGCGGCAGGAGCGGACGCACTGCGTACCAGTTCGCGCGCGACTGGGCCGGACGTGAATCCGGTGCGAAAGCCGGCGCAGCATCGACAGGCAAGCGCAAGCGCGCTCGCGCATGAGCGAACGCATCACCGACGTCGCCGTCGCGATCTTCCTCAAACCCGACGGCACGTTCCTGCTCGCCTCGCGCCCCGACGGCAAGCCCTACCCGGGCTACTGGGAATTCCCCGGCGGCAAGATCGAGCCGGGAGAATCGGTGCGCGAAGCGCTGCAGCGCGAGCTGGTCGAGGAACTCAATGTTCGCATCCAAAGCGCCAGCCCGTGGTTCACCTTCATCATGCGCTACACCCATGCGACGGTGCGCCTGCACTGCTGGCGGGTGCTGGACTGGGAAGGCGACATGCATGGCATGGAAGGACAGGCCTTTGCCTGGCAATCGATCGATGCGATCACGGTGCAGCCGACGCTGCCCGGATGCGTGCCGATCTTCCGCGCGCTGGGGCTGCCGACATGCTTGTGGATCAGCAATGCCGGCGAAATGGGTGTCGACGCCTACCTGGGCGCGCTGGAGGGAGCACTGGGCCGCGGCGCGGCCATCGTGCAGATCCGCGAGAAGGAATTCGCGCCGGGATCGTTGCGCCGGTTTGCCGAGGAACTCATGCTGCGCTGCCGGCGTTTCGGGGTACGTGTCGTGGTCAACGACGACGCGGCGCTGGCCATGGCGATCAGTGCTGCGGGCGTGCACCTTCCGGCGCGACGCCTGGCACAGTTGCCGCACCGGCCCGATCTGCCGCTCGTGGGCGCATCGGCACATTCGCGCGAGGAAATCGAACGTGCCGCGGCATTGGGTTGCGACTACTGTGTTCTCGGGCCGGTCAAGCCGACGCCTTCGCACCCGGGGGCTCCCGGCTTGGGGTGGGAGCGCTTTGCCGACATGATCGTTGATGCGCCCGTTCCTGTGTTTGCCCTGGGCGGACTCGTACCGGGCGATCTTGCGCGCGCGCAGGCGGCAGGGGCGCACGGCATCGCCATGCAGCGGGGTCTGACGGCCGCGTTGCCGGCTGCCGGAATCGCAGCCGCGACGGCGGCTGCGAAGCTGGCCTGAATGCGCGCTTGCGAACCGCGCGCATGCCGATGAACCGCGCGTCAGGATCCGCGTAAGCTGTCGGCGTAACGCCCACGGCGTCATGCCGACCCTCCGAGTCCCAACGCCCGCACCCGTGCCACCCATTTCCCACTTGCGTCCATCCGACCTGCAAGGCATCGCGCAACTGGCCATTGATGCCACGCTGGGCGTGACCGGCATTGTCGAGGATCTGCATCGCAATGTCGCGAAAGGCGCGCCGCCGCTCGGCAAGTCACCAGAGGGGCGCACGCGCGGACTGACGGGGCTGGTCTATCGATCGATTCGCGGCGTGACGCGGCTGACCGGCGCGACGTTGCAGGCGGCGCTGCGACCGCTGATTCCATTGTTTGCCGAGCAACCGTCCTCGCCGCAGCGTCTTGCCGTGATTGCGGCAATGAACGGCGTGATGGGGGACTATCTGCTGGCCACCGCGAACCCGTTGGCGATTGCGATGCACCTGAGCGCCGAGGGCCGCACGCTCGTGCTCGACGCGCCGGCGCTTGCCGAGGCGCTGCCCGGCGCCTGCGGCAAGGTTGTGTTGCTGGTGCATGGCCTGTGCATGAACGACGCGGGATGGAAGCGCAATGGCCACGACCATGGCGAAGTGCTGGCGCGCGAGCTGGGCGCCACGGCGATCTACCTTCATTACAACACCGGCCTGCACATCTCCACCAACGGCGCGCAATTGGCGGCGCTGCTCGAAGCCGTTTCTGCGGCGTGGCCTGTGCCGATCGCCGAGCTGACCATTGTCGGGCACAGCATGGGCGGTCTGGTTGCGCGCAGCGCCGTGCGCGCCGCGGAGTGCGCCGGGCACCACTGGCGCGCGCGCCTCAAGGCCCTGGTGTTTCTCGGGACACCGCATTTCGGCTCGCCCGTCGAGCGCGGCGGCAGCCGCATCGATGGCGTGCTGGCGATTAGTCCGTACATCGCGCCGTTCGCCAAGCTGGGCAGGATCCGCAGCGCCGGTATCACGGACCTGCGTCATGGCAACCTCACGGACGCCGATTGGCAGCATGCGGATCGCTTCGCGCGCGGCCCGCGCCGACCTGTGGCAGTCCCGTTACCCGATGGTGTGGCCTGCTTCGCCATTGCCGCCACCACGGGAGCACGTTCCGGCGATCGCAAGGACCGGCTGCTTGGCGATGGCCTCGTGCCGGTGGCCAGCGCGCTGGGGCGGCACCGGTTACCAAGTGCCTCGCTCGCCATCCCGCCCGAGCGCCAGCGGATCGTGACGCACACCGATCACATGGAATTGCTCAGCTCCGAGGCGGTTTGCGAACAGCTCGTGCAATGGCTGCGGAACTGATTGCACGCACCAAAATCGTTGGGCCTGTCATGCCGATGAAAATCAATCGTTGCAGCGCCTTGGGCTAGGAATCAGGCATGGATTCACTGCGCTCCCTTGCATTGGCCCACCTGGCGATTGCCGACGCCACGCACAAGTGCGAACGGGTGCGTGCCACCGCGTGGGCTGCCATGCCGATCGACGCCGGGACGACCCTGGCCGAGCCCCCGGGATTGCCCGGACGACCGGCGCGGCCGGCGCTGGTGCTCCCGGCGCAATTGCCGAAGCGAACACTGGGCAGCCGCGAGGGGCGCGGCGCGCTGATCCACGCGCTGGCGCACATCGAACTGAACGCGGTCAACCTCGCCCTCGACATCGTCTGGCGATTTCCCGCGCTGCCGGACGATTTCTATCGCGACTGGATCGGCGTCGCGCTTGAGGAGGCCTCGCACTTCCAATTGCTGCAGGGGCATCTTCGCCAACTCGGGTTCGCGTACGGCGACTTCGATGCCCACGACGGCTTGTGGGAAATGGCAGCAAGGACCGCGGATGATGTGCTGGCGCGCCTGGCCCTGGTCGCCCGCGTGGCCGAGGCGCGCGGCCTCGATGTCTCTCCCGAATTGCGCGACCGCTTCGCCGCGGCGGGCGACACGGCCGCCGCAACGATCCTGCAAACCATCCTCGACGACGAGATCGGCCATGTCGGCATCGGCAGCCGCTGGTTTCACCGGTTGTGCGAGACGCGCGGGCTCGATCCGCGCGAGGTGCATCGCACCTTTGCGCGGGCACGCGGCGCGCCGCCGCGGCGCGGCCCGTTCAACTTCGAGGCTCGGCGCAAGGCCGGCTTTAGCGAGGACGAGATCGCGGATTTGATCGCCGAGGACGCGCAAGCGAGAGTTCGCCCAAAAAACTGATTGCACGCAGTGAATTGGCGCACAAACGGGATCACGACCATCGGGCGGATGTTTCCGACATCCCCGAATCGCGTGATGGGCGGCGCGTTCGTGCGGGGTGTTTGCACCTAGAATCAACGCAACAATAGCCGTGGCGACATCATTGGCACGCGGCCGGACCTTGGCACTCCCGGAAACTTCTTTTATCGGAAAGGATTGACCATGCGAACGACATTGCAGCAACAAATCCGGCGCGCCGCGCTGGCGCTGGCGCTGACCTGCGCGGCCAACGCACAGGCGGCTTTCACCATCACCACCTTCACCTATCCGGGATCGGTCGCCACGCGCGGCTGGCAGATCAACGACATGCTGCAAGTCGCGACAACGGCGGAACTGGCCAGTGGCACACCGGCCTTTGCCGGCGCGGTTTATCAGTTTTCGTCGGGAACCTTCACGACGCTGCCGCCGTTCGCCCCCGGCGTGGTTGCCAGTCCGGTGGGCATCAACAATGCCGCCGTCACCACGGGCGCAGCACCGGACGAGGTCACGGGCGAAGGGCCAGGCTTCCTGTTCGGCGCCGCCTATTCGACCTTCAATTACCCCGGCGCGGTCTTTACCAGCGGGCGTGGCGTAAACCTTGCGGGCAAGGTGACCGGCTACTGGCAGGCCGCGGACGACAGCGTCGGCGGTTTCATCTACGATAGCATCGCGCACACCTACACCGATATCGTCATCCCCGGCGCGCAGTTCATGATCCCGCACGGCATCAATGCCGCGGGCACCGTGTCCGGCTCTGTGATCCTCTCGCCGGGCAGCGCTTTTGCCGGTGCGCCCGGAGGGCAGTACGGCTTCATTCGCGCCGCCACTGGCGCGCTGACCTTGTATCGGGTGAACGGCCTGCCGACGCGCTCGCGCGGCATCAACGACAGCGGCCGCGTGGCCGGGTGGCTGACCGACGCACCCGGTTCGTCCAAGGGCTTTGTGATCAACGCGCCCAGCGGCGGCGGCTATGTCAACGTTGC
>DASUDU010000089.1:0-4212 GCA_036275435.1 Usitatibacteraceae bacterium
ACGAACAGGCCTACCCAAAAATCAAAGAATTTCCGATCCATGATGCCTTCCCAGATTCCTGCTGACGATTCAGTGGGGCGCGCGAAGCATGAACCCGGTGAGGACCAGATCCAGCGCCAGCACACTCAGGGCCGAAGTAACGACGGTGCGGGTGGTCGCGGCCGAGACGCCCTCGGCTGTAGGTTCGGCGTCAAAGCCCTCGTACGTCGCAATGGTGGCAATGGCAACGCCGAAAACCACTGACTTCACCACGCCGTTGAGGATATCGTAACGCACATCCACCGCCGCCTGCATGTTTCCCCAGAACACGCCTGGATCAATGCCGACCAGGACGATGGCAACGATGTAGGCGCCAAACACGCCGGCGGTGGAGAACAGCGCCGCGAGCAGGGGCATCGACAGCACGCCGCCCCAGAACCTCGGCGCGACCACACGGGCAATCGGGTCGATGGCCATCATGTCCATGGCCTTGAGCTGTTCGGTGGCTTTCATCAGGCCGATTTCGGCGGTGATGGCGGAGCCAGCGCGGCTGGCAAACAGCAACGCGGAAACGACCGGCCCGAGCTCGCGGACCAGGGACAGCGCGGCAAGCACGCCCATCTGCTCCTGCGCGCCATACTTTTGCAGGGTCTCGAATCCCTGCAGGCCAAGGACCATGCCGACGAACAGGCCGGAAACCATGATGATGACCAGCGACAGTACGCCGGAAAAATAGATCTCCCGAACTGTCAGTCGCGTGCGCCGAAAGCTCATGGCCGAATGGGTCAGCACCATCCACAGGAAGCGTGCGCGCATGCCGGTGCGCCACACCATGTCGATCGCGCGGTGGCCGAGCCGTTCGACCATCGCCTTCACGGCGACCCCTCGCAACGCGCGTCGCTGAAGCCGAGATCGCGCGAATAGGGCGGCGCCGGATAGTGGAACGGCACCGGTCCGTCCAGCTCCGCATGCACGAACTGCTTGATGAACGGCTCGTCCGAGGCACGGATTTCCTCCGGCGTTCCGCCGCCGACAATGCGCCCGTCGGAGATGAAGTACAAGTAGTCGACGATCTGCAGCGACTCGAGCACGTCGTGGGTGACCACGATCGAGGTAATGCCCAGCGCGTCGTTGAGCTTGCGAATGGTCTGGCCGACAACCGACAGTGAAATCGGGTCAAGGCCGGCAAACGGCTCGTCGTACATGATCAGCATCGGGTCCAGCGCAACGGCGCGGGCCAGGGCGACGCGCCGCGCCATGCCGCCCGACAACTCGGAGGGGTACATCGCCGCGGTGCCGCGCAGGCCGACCGCGTGCAGTTTCATCAGCACCAGGTCGCGGATCATCTCCTCGGGAAGGCGGGTATGCTCACGCAGCTGGAAGGCGATGTTGTCGAAGACCGTCATGTCGGTGAACAGCGCGCCAAACTGAAACAGCATGCTCATCTTGCGGCGTAACGCGTACAGGTCGTCTTTCTCCAGCGAGCCGACGTCCTTGCCGTCAACCCGGACTTGGCCGCGGGTCGCCTTGAGCTGGCCGCCGATCAGGCGAAGCAGCGTTGTCTTGCCGCATCCGGATCCGCCCATGATCGCCACCAGCTTGCCCTTGGGAACGGACAGGCTGATTCCTCGCAATATGGCGCGGCTGCCGTAAGCAAAGTCGACGTTTGCAATGTCGACAAGAACGGGCGATGGGTCTGCGGACACGGGGGCAAAGGGGGTGGTTGGGGCGGCGCGCAAGCTGCGAACGGTCGCGGCACGCCAAGAGGCGAAGTTTATCACTCCGACGTCATGCGCCGGCGCTGCCGGGCAAGGCGGACAGGCTTTTCAAGCATGCTTTGATGGCGCATGCTGTGGGAAGTTCGCTGATCGCAGCGCATAGAATAGCCCGTTGCCTGCGGACTCACCATTTCGGGAATGAACGCAAAAGACCACTTGCCTGCGCTGTTGATCGTCGATGACGACCCGTTGATCGGCGAAAGCCTTTCCTGGGCGCTATCCGACAGTTTCGACATTCGCGTTTGCCAACGCCGCAGCGAGGCCATGTCGCTGTTGAAGGGGGGCGAGTTCACGCCGGCGCTGGCCTTGATTGACCTCGGCCTGCCGCCGGTTCCGCACCTGCCGGATGAAGGATTCAAGCTGGTGGGCGACCTGCTGGGCTGGTCCGAGTCGATTCGAATTCTGGTGCTATCGGGCCAAAACGAGGAATCGAACGCGCGCCGCGCGCGTGCGCTTGGAGCCGCCGACTTGGTGCCCAAGCCTTGCGACCCGGCGCACCTGAAGAAGCTGCTTCGCGATGCACTTTCTGGAGCGAGCGTCCCTGCGCCGCTCGATTTTGGCGCAAAGGGGCTGATTGGCGACAGTTTGCCCATGCGCAAGCTCAAGAGCCAGATCGATCTGTACGCCAATTCCCGTTTTCCCGCGCTGATCGAGGGCGAATCTGGAAGCGGCAAGGAGCGTGTGGCCGCGCTGCTACACCACTTGAGCCCGCGCGCAGCCCTGCCCTTCCTGGCGCTGAACTGCGCGGCGATTTCCGCCAACCTTGTCGAGCCGACGCTGTTCGGCTATGCCAAGGGCGCATTTACCGGGGCGGCGAATGCAAAGTCCGGCTATTTCGAGGATGCCGGTGAAGGAACCCTGTTCCTGGACGAGATCGGCGAATTGCCTCTTGATCTCCAGCCCAAGCTGCTTCGCGTGCTCGAGAACGGCGATTTTCAGCGGGTTGGCGAAACCCAGTCGCGGCGCTCGGCGGCGCGCATCGTCGCCGCCACCAACCGGGACTTGCGGGCCGAGGTCAAGGCTGGACGCTTCCGCGCCGATTTGTATCACCGACTTTCGGTGTTCACGCTCGCCGTGCCGGCACTGCGTGAGCTGGGCGACGACAAGCTGCGGTTGTTCGACCACTATCACCTGGAGGCGGCAGAGCGCAGCGGCACGCGCCCGTGCTCGCTCAGCCCCGGGGCGCGGGAGTTGATGCTTTCCTACCCGTTCCCCGGCAACGTGCGCGAGCTGCGCAACGTGGTGATCCGGCTGACCGCCAAGTACGCAGGCTATGAGGTCAGTCGCACGGAGCTCGCTGCCGAGCTTGAGGACCCCGAGGCCGGGGTAGCAATCGTGGCTACCGCAGGCGCAGCGGCTGAGCCTTCGGTGATCGGCGCCGAATTCAGCCTGTCGGCGGCATTGGCGCGCCACGAATTGCAGTACATCGATCTGGCTATTGAGCAGGCGAAAGGAAACATGTCACAGGCTGCGCGCCTTTTGGGGATCTCCCGGTCGACGCTGTACAGCCGCCTCGAGGCGTTGCGTCCCGGCGCGATGCGCCAGGACGGCATTGAGAATCGCGGTTGAGCCCGGTGATAGACTGATGCGTTGATCTTCTCAAAAAAGGCTCCCTCCAAGCCATGGCGATGTACCTTGAACACTTCGGGCTGTCCGAGGCGCCGTTCAAAATCACCCCTCATACCGAGTTTTTCTTTGCCGGTGCAAACCGCGGCGAGACGCTCGACGCGTTGATGTTCGCCATTACCAGCGGCGAGGGGATGGTCAAGGTCACGGGGGAAGTCGGGTCGGGCAAGACCATGCTTTGTCGGGTCCTGATGGAGCGCCTTCCCGCGGAAGTCGAGACCATCTACCTGGCCGTTCCGTCGATCTCGCGGGACGAAATCCTCGGGACCATTGCCAGCGACCTAGGCATCAAGCCGGCAAACTCGACAACGAAGATCATTCGTGCGCTGCAGACGCGGTTGATCGAACTGCATGCCGCCGGAAGGCAGGTCGTCGCGCTGATCGACGAAGCGCATGCCATGCCGCTGGAAACACTTGAAGAAATCCGCCTGTTGTCCAATCTTGAAACGGGCCACGACAAGCTGATGCAGATCGTCGTGTTCGGCCAGCCCGAACTCGACGCGCACCTGATGCTGCCGAACATGCGGCAATTGCGCGAGCGGATCACCCACAGTTTCAACCTCCAGCCGCTGCCGGCGCGCGAAATTTACGATTACCTGAATTTCCGGCTACGGGCTGCTGGATACAAGGGCCCGGACCTGTTTAGCCCCGATGCGGTAAAGCTCATCGCGGAGGCATCCGAGGGCCTGACCCGGCGCATCAACATCTACGCCGACAAGACCCTCCTGGCTGCCTACGCCCAAGGCACCCACAATGTCACGGTCGACCATGTGCGTGCGGCCATTGCCGACACGCGCATCATCATGGAGCCCGCGCCCTCGCGTCCGCT
>DASUDU010000090.1:0-3147 GCA_036275435.1 Usitatibacteraceae bacterium
CGATCCCAACGCCAGCGCGATGCCGGCGGTCAATACGCCAACGGCCAACGCACCGGCGTGTTCCACCGCCCCCCCCAACAGCGCGCCGCGAATGCCGCCGATCACGCCGGCCAGCGGATTGAGCGCGAATGCGCCGCGCCACGCTTCGGGAATCAGCGCAAGCGGGTACAGGACAGGGGTCAGAAAGTGCAACATCATCACGGCCGGCGTGACCGCCATTTCCACATCGCGCAACAGGGTTTGCAGCGCCGCGAGGATGGCCGCCAGACCGAGCGTAATGCCGAACAGCAGAACGAGATAGAGCGCCGCGAGCGGGATTCCCGAAAACCGGACCGGCATTCCGGCAAGCGCCAGGACCACCAATACCGCGCAGAAACCCAACAGGTGCAATGCGAACGTCGCGCTGACCGAGGCGGCGACCAAGAGCCAATGGGGAAACGCAACCTTCTTGACCAGGCTACCATTGGCCTGGATGGCGGTCAGGCCGCGCAGCACACCGTCGGCGAACATCATCCACGGCCACAGCGCGACAGCCACAAACATCGTGTAGCTTTCCGTGCCCAGGTCCGGCGCACGCGGCGCGAACAACTGGCCAAACACAAACGAGTAGATCGCCAGCAGCAGCAAGGGACCGATCAGCGCCCAGACCAGCCCCAAGGCGCTGCCCGCGAAGCGCGACTGCAACTCGCGTTCGGTCAGTTGGCGAAAAAGCGGTAGGTGCGAGTGGACGGACATGGCGCGTGCGGCCGCACATTGTAGCGTGAAGGCACCCGATCGATGGCGCTCTCTAGCGGCGAAAACACGGGATCGCCTGCACAAACCGCGCCATGGACATACGCCCCGGGGAGTCTGCAGCCCAACTGCTCAAGGCGCGGCCGGACGCTTCGGGCGAGCGTTCTTCCGGGCGGGTACGCCAAAAGCTTTTCTTCGTGCCTCAGCCGATCGAAGCCGGGCGCACGATCAAGGCTTGCGGTCTGCCGGGGCGGGCGCTGCCGTCGGCAGCGGCGGCATCTTGGGGCGGATCTTTTCCAACGCGTCGACGTCGACGAACAGCATCGGGTCGTTGCGCGTCTTCTTCAGGTGGTTGTCCCATGCCGTCAGAAGATGCTTCGTTTCGGCCTCGTGCACGAGATCGGCCTTGAGTACGTCGAAGCTTTCCTTGACCGGCGCGGTGTACTTGAGCACCTTGGCCACGTGCCAGCCGAAGCGCGTCAGGAAGGGCGCGGTCACGTCACCGGTTCGCAAGGGGCGAACCGTTTCGGCGAACTTGGGATCGAACCCGGTAAGGTCGGTGTCCTCGAGGTCACCCTTGTTGGTCTTGGCGGTCGGGTCATCCGACGCATCGACCGCAAGCCTGGCCAGGTCCACGCCAGCTAGCACCTGCTTGTGCAGTTCGGCGGCGCGTTTCTGCGCATCCTCCGCGGTGCGCCCGTTGGTCGAAACGAGGACGTGCCAGAGGTGATATTTTGCCGGCCGCGTGAAACGCCCCGGGTCGGAAAGATAGATTTCACGCGCGCGCAGGTTGTAATCGGCCTTCGGGGTGTTGCGCTGCAAGTACTGGCCGCGGTACTTGGCCAGCACCTTGTCCACCTGGTTGCGGATTTCGGCCTGCACCTTGGGGTCCCGGTCGACCTTGAGTTCGCGCGCCTCGAGCGCAAGCGTCTTGTTGAGCAGGATGTTGTCGATCAGCTGGGCGAGGCGCTGGCGGTCCATCAGGAACTCGAAGTGGTCGCGCTGCGGAATGCGCGACAACTCGGCCTCGAAATCCTCGTAGGTCACCGAGGCTCGCGAGTTGGACGCCAGGACCTTGTCGGGCGGAAACAGGGCTTGCGCCGATGCGCAACCAAGAGCTTGCGCCAGGATGATGCCGGCAGCGCCGATGATGCGAACCGATGTGGAAAGGAATGCAGATTTCATGGAGCACATTGAACTGGGGTTGCGGAAAAGCAAACAGGCGGAAGTTGCCCTCCGCCTGTCTTGTAGCGTACTGCGGAGCAGCTAGAACTTCTTGATTTGCATGAACAGGCCGCAGAGGCTTTGGCCGGCCGCTGCGCAGGCATCGGCCGCCGGCACCACCGCCGCGTTCTGCCAGCGGACGTTCAGATAGTAAGTGGTATTGGTGTTGAGCTTGCAGCCATAACCGGACACATTGTTGGTCACCTCGAAGAACATGCCGTTGATCGGCGTTCCGCTGGTGGCATAGCAGGCGTTGTTCGCAACCGCCTTGGCCGCGTCGAAATCGCAGGGCGTGGTCGAAATCGAGATGAAAGTCGATGTCGAGTAGTTCGCACCCTGATCGGTATACACCTGCCCGATGTACGTCGTGTTTGTGGTAGTGAACTGGTAGGTCAACGCCTGGTTCGGCCCCATGTCGATGTAATCGCTGTTGACCTTGATCGCGTGGTCATACATGTCGATGTTGTGGTGCCAGTAGCTGGTGATCGCCGGGCTGGTGCGGCCGGAACAGCGTGCCAGATCCACCGCCCACGCGTTGATGTTGCCACCCGCGCCATTGGCGCCCATATGTGGCGCGACCAACTGCTTGGCGACTTTCGAAATCGTCGGAATCGTGAAGCCTTCCGCGGAATTGGGGAACGGCGCGCTGGTTCCGCCACCGCCGCCAGCACTGATTGTGCAGGTGAAGCTGTTGGAGGCCTGCCCGCCGACCGTCACCACCGTCGCATAGCTTCCCGCAGCGGTAATGGCGGTTGGCACGCTGCCGGTGATCGAGGTCGCGCTGGCCACGGTCGGCGAAGTGACCGAATTGCCATTGACGGTGACAGTCGCCGGTGCCGCGAAGTTGGTGCCGGTGATCGACAAGCTGCTGTTCACTGTGCCCGTGCAAGCCGTGATCGTGGGCGCCGGGACAGCAGCGCTCACGGTCATCGCGCCGGTGGCTTGAACTCCGGCAACGGTGACGTTGACCACCTGGGCACCGGTCGCGACGCTCGGAACCGTGGCGACGATGGACGTGGCTGTCGGAGTGCCAACGACGGTGGCGGCGACACCACCGATAGTCACCGTGGCGCCGGGGGCGAAGCCGGTTCCGGTGATCGTTGCGGACTGCCCGACAGCCGCGCTAGAAACGCTTGAGATTGCCGGCGTGGCCGCTGTTACCGTCAGTGTGCTGCCAGCACCTGTCGCCGA
>DASUDU010000091.1:0-2818 GCA_036275435.1 Usitatibacteraceae bacterium
GCCGATGCACTGGAAACCGTCTGGCGCACCATCGACGAACGCTACTATGATCCGAAGCTCAACGGCGTCGACTGGCGAGCGGTACGCATGCGCTACGAGCCGCTGCTCAAGGCGACCGCCAGCGACGACGACTACTGGGAATTGCTCGACAAGATGGCGGGAGAGTTGAAGGACTCGCACACCCGCGTCGAATCGCCCAAACAGGTCCAGCAGCAGCGCGACCAGGAGTCGCACTCGCTGGGCATTTCATTCATCGAACTCGATGGCAAGCTGGTGCTGACCAGCGTGCATCCGGAATCCGACGCGTACTGGGCCGGCGCGCGCGCCGGCATGGCGATCCGCACGATTGACGGCCAGGACGCACTGGCCCATTACCGCTCACTGGCGGCGGCTGCGCGCGAAAGCTCGACCGCCTTCGCCAAGGCGCGCGGCGCGCAGCGCAAGATCAACAACGGCGCGATCGGGAGCAAGCTTTCCATGGTGTTCGAGCGCCCCGACGGCAGCGGCATCGAGGCGACCCTGGAACGGCGCCGCTTTGGCAATCCGCCATTCGTCATGCACCGCATCCTGCCTTCCGGCTATGGTTACATCCGGTTCTCCGGCTTCAACGAATCGCTGCGCAGCGGCGTGCTCGGCGCGATCGAAAAACTGGCCGCGACGCCGGGCCTGATCCTCGACCTGCGCAACAACGGCGGCGGCTCGGGCAACATGGCTGATGCGATCCTGGCGCGATTCTTTGAAAGCGAACAGAAAGGCATGAAGATCCTGACCCGCACCGGCAAGCCGGTTTCGGTGTTTTTCATCGACGTGGTCAAGACCGAGCCGATCATCAAAGGCAGCGGCAAGGCTGCGTACACCAAGCCGCTGGTGCTCATCACCAACGGCAACAGCGCCTCGGCCTCCGAAATCGTCGCCGCAGCGCTGCAGGACCTGGGCCGTGCGCAGGTGGTCGGCGAGCGCACCTGCGGCTGCCTGTTAGGCTTCCTCGGGCACGCCGACCTACCGGGCGGCGGGCAGCTCGCGTACAGCGAAATCGGCTTCGTCACCAACAGGGGCCGGCGTATCGAGGGCGAAGGCGTGCTCCCGGACGTCGAGGTCAAGCCGGGCGTCGAGGATTACCGGTTCAATCGCGACCGCGCGCTGGAGCAGGCGCAGGCACTCCTGCAACGCAAGATCGCCGCGGAAAGGGTTCAATGAAGATTCTCGTGCTGGGCGCCGGCGGAACCGGCGGATATTTTGGCGGGCGCCTCGCCGAGGCGGGCGCCGATGTGACGTTCCTGGTGCGCGAAAAACGCGCCGCGCAGATTCGCGCCAACGGCCTCGTCGTCGAGAGCCTCAAGGATCGCTTCGTCGTGCAGCCGAAAATCGTGCTGGCGGCAGACGTCAGGCCCGAATACGATGCCGTCCTGCTTTCCTGCAAGGCATTCGACCTGCAAAGCGCGATCGACTCGATCCGCCCGGCGGTTGCCGAATCCACGCTGATCGTGCCGCTGTTGAACGGCATGACCCACCTCGATGCGCTCGACCAGGCATTCGGCAAGAACCGCGTGCTGGGCGGGTTGTGCCAGATTGCCGCAACACTGGCCCCGGACGGGACGGTGAAGTCGATGATGGATGCCCACCTGATCATCTGGGGCGCGCGTTTGCCCGGCCAGGCAGAGGGAGCGGCGCGCCTTGGCGAGGCCTTCGCAGCGACCAAGGTCGACTGGCGCGTTTCGGACCGCATCATCGCCGAGATGTGGGAAAAGGTCGCGTTCCTGTGCACACTCGCCTCGATGACCTGCCTCATGCGCGCCAGCGTTGGCGACATCCTTGCTGCGCCCGACGGCCGCAAGCTGATGCTTTCCATGTTCGATGCCTGCAGCGCAATTGCCGGCAAGGCCGGCCATCCGGTTTCAGCCGCGTTCGACGAACGCGCGCGTAAGGTTTTGCAAACGGACAACTCCACGCTCACCGCCTCGATGCTGCGCGACCTCGAAGCTGGCGGCCCGGTGGAGGCCGATCATATCGTCGGGTACATGCTCGGCAAGGCGCGCGAACTGGAAGTCGATGATCGCCTGCTGACGGTGGCATATACCCACCTCAAGGCCTACGAACAGCGTCGTGCGCGCATGCGTCAGGCTTGATCCCATACAAAAGTTAAGGATGTTTCAAGCGAAAAGATTGCCTCTGGCACGTGCCCGTCGCCCCGCGGCAGACTAGAATAGGCGCTTCGCAAATTTCCGAAAGCGGCAAGCCGGCCAACCCGCCCGCATTGCGCGTAACAATGATCCCGAATCCCGAACCCGAAGGCCATGCGGCCATGCAGTCTGCCCTCGCCATCATCCAGGGCGAGCACCAGGCCTATGCCAAGGCGCTGAAGACGCTGTCCAGCAACCTCGAGCGCGCGGTCGCCCACAACTATTCGCCCAACCTGGATATTTTCGTCGTCGGGCTGAACTTCATCGACACGTTCATCGACCACTTCCACCATCCCAAGGAAGACGATTACCTGTTCCGGGCCTTGCGCGCGCGCACCAACGAGGCGGACCGGTTCCTGTTCGACCTCCAGCATGACCACGCTTACGCGGCGCAAAGCCACGCGCGGCTTTCCGAATCCCTCGAGCGCGCGCACAGCCGCGGAGCCGAGGCGCTGGCCGCGTTCGCCTACGACCTGCGCGACTTTCTGCAGCAGCAATACGACCACATGCGCATCGAAGAAAACATCATCCTGCCGCTGGCGCAGCATTACCTTGCGGATGAGGACTGGCTCGACATCGATCGCGCGTTCCGCGCCAACCGCGACCCGCTGTTCAGCGCGCAGAGCCTGCAAAGCAAG
>DASUDU010000092.1:0-2589 GCA_036275435.1 Usitatibacteraceae bacterium
GCGCGCTGGCGCAAGGTCGATGCTTCGCCGGCACCCTTGACGTCCATGCCGATGAACCACTGCGAAGTGGCGCGGTAGACCGTCGGCGTCTTGTGGCGCCAGCAGTGCGGGTACGAGTGCTTGAACGCCGAGGACTGGAACAGGCAGCCGGCCGCATCAATGGCCTTGACGATCTCCGGTTGCGCCTTCCAAACGTTCATCCCGCCGAACAGCGGCAGCGAGGCTGCGTACTGGCCGTTGCCCATCACCGGATTCAGGATGTCCTCGTTTTTCATGCCGTAACGCTTGCACGAGTTGAAGTCGTCCACGCCGTAGGCCGGCGACGAGTGCACGATGCCGGTGCCGGTATCGAGCGTGACGTAGTCGCCGAGGAATATGGGCGAGGCGCGATCGTAGAACGGGTGGCGGAATTCGATGCGCTCGAGGGTTGCGCCTTTCGTGGTGGCCACCACGCTACCCTGCAGCCCATACGCCTTCAAACATTCGGCGACGCGATCCTCGGCCAGCAGCAGAAGCCCGCGCGGGGTGCTGACCAACGCGTAAGTGAAGTCCGGGTGCGCATTGAGTGCCTGGTTGGCCGGGATCGTCCACGGCGTGGTCGTCCAGATCACCGCGTACACCGGCTCATCCGGCAAGGCGGCAAGGCCGAACGCCTGCGCAAGTTTGTCGCGCTCGGCCGCTGCCAGCGGAAAGCCGACGTCGATGGTGGTCGAACTCTTGTCCTCGTATTCGACCTCTGCCTCGGCCAGTGCCGACTGGCAATCGAAACACCAGTTGACCGGCTTGAGGCCGCGATAGACATAGCCCTTCGTGAACAGCTGCCCGAGGGTGCGGATTTCCGCGGCCTCGGTGGCGAAGTTCATCGTCTTGTACGGGTGGTTCCAGTCGCCCAGCACGCCCAGGCGCATGAAATCCATTTTCTGCAATTCGATCTGCGACTCGGCATGCGCGCGCGCCAGCGACATCAGCTTTTCCGCGTCGAGGTTCTTGCCGTGCTGCTTTTCGACGTAGATTTCGATCGGCATGCCGTGGCAGTCCCAGCCGGGGACGTACACCGCGTCGAAGCCGGCCAGCTGCTTGGACTTCACCACCACGTCCTTGAGGATCTTGTTGACCGCATGGCCGATGTGGATTGCCGCGTTGGCATAGGGCGGTCCATCGTGCAGGATGAACTTGGGGCGGCCGGCCGATCGCTCGCGCATGCGCTCGTACAGGCGCCGCTGTTGCCAGTCTTCGACCCAGCCCGGCTCGCGCCTGGCCAGGTCGCCACGCATCGGGAACGGCGTGTCGGGAAGGTTCAGCGTCTTCTTGTAGTCAGTCTTGGTGTCCATCATCGATCGTCCGCAGGATTGTCCGGGCCCGCTCGGCGTCGTCGTGCATGGCACGCACCAGCGCCTCGAGGCCGTCGAATTTCACTTCGTCGCGGATTTTTTCGATGAAGGTGACTTCCAGCCGCCGGCCGTAAAGGTCGCCCGAAAAATCGAAGAGGAAGACTTCCAGATGCTGGCGGTTTTCTGAAGAAACCACCGGATTGGTCCCAAGGTTGGCAACCCCGTTGAGGATCGTCCCAGCCTTGCCCGCCACTCCCTCGAGCCCGCGAGTTGCTATCAGCCTGCATTGTACCGCATGCACTCCCGTCAGCGCCGCGCGGCGGCCGGAAAGTGCGACGTTGGCCGTGGGAAACCCCAGCGTCCTGCCGAGCTGGCGGCCGCGCAGCACGCGCCCGACCATGGCGTATCGCCGGCCGAGCATGCGTTGCGCGGATTCGAGCGCGCCGCCGGCTAGCGCTTCGCGCACACCGGTCGAGGAGACGCGCCGCCTGTCGATGGCCACATCGGAGTGCGCGTGCACCTCGATGCCGCGCGCCGCGCCCTCGCGCCTCAGCCAGCCGATGTCGCCGGCGCGTTTGGCGCCAAAGCGAAAGTCCGCGCCGACCATGATCCAGCGCACCCGTGCCTGGTCGAGGCTGTCGAGAAACACCATCGGCGACTGGCCGGCAAATGCCGGCGTGAAATGCGCAAGGATCGCCATGTCGAGGCCCGAATGCCGGAACGCGGCCAATTTCTCGGTGACGCTCATCAGGCGCACCGGCAACTCCTGCCCGGCGCGATGCGCGAACAGTTCGCGCGGCAGCGGGTAAAAGCTCATCGCGGCCGGCTTCAGGCCGCGCTGGCGCGCCGCCGCGACCGTATCGGCGAGGATGGCCTGGTGCCCGAGGTGAACGCCGTCGAAATTGCCAATCGCCAGGGCCAGGCCCGAATGCGCGTGCGCGGCGGCGAGGGAACGAAGCAGCCGCATCAAGCGCTCCGCTTGGCAAACTGCCACGGGCGCAGCCCCATCGCCCACAGCGCAAGGAAATACGTGAACGAGCCGGCCAGAATGACAAACGCCAGCCGGCCGATGCGTTCGCCGAGCGGCATCGTCAGCCAGGCGCTCTCGCTGCCCACCGTCCACCAGAGGACTCCGCCCATCAGGTACAGCGCAATGAGCAACTGCATCGCAAACACCCCCCAGCCGCGCGAGGGGCGGTACACCCCGGCGCGCTTGAGCAGCCAGAACAGCGCGCCGGCATTGATGCAGGCCCCCAGC
>DASUDU010000093.1:0-2818 GCA_036275435.1 Usitatibacteraceae bacterium
GAGGAGTTGATGAGAATCAGGCCGGATTCGGACAAGCCGCTGAACAGGTCGACCTGGTGCAGCAGGGTGGGATCCTGGATGATCAACGCGTCCGGGTGCATGACCGGCTCGCGCAGGCGGATTTCCTTGTCGTCGATGCGGCAGAACGCCATCACCGGCGCGCCCATGCGCTCGGAGCCAAAGCTGGGGAAGGCCTGCGCATGGCGGCCTTCGTCAAAGGCGGCAACGGAAAGCAACTCGGCCGCGGTGACGACGCCTTGCCCGCCCCTGCCGTGAATTCGCACCTGAAACATGGTTGTTCTCTGCGGTCTTCGCGGGTCGGCAAGACAGGCCGCATGCCGCATGACAGACATGTTATCGGGTGGCACCGGCCAATTATTGATGTATGTCAACGGCAACCGACGCCGCATCTTTGCGGCCAGCAAGCGCCCGCGACGCGCCGCTACATCGACAGCGATCCTTCGCGAAAATCGGTCTTGTCGAGCCAGATGTTGACCAGCACCGGCCGTCCGGCAGCGGCCAGCTCGCGCGCCCTGGACAGCGCACCGGCAACCTCCGAGTCGTGGCGCACCTCAATTCCCTCGGCGCCGAAACCGCGTGCCACCTCGTGATAGGCGGTGCGCGCCAGCCGCGTCGAGACATCGTCGCCGAGCATCTTCACCTGTTCGCGCGCGATCTGCGTCCAGCAGGCATCGTTGCCGACCACGGCGATGACCGGAATGCCGTGGCGCACGAAGGTGTCGAACTCGGACAGCCCGTAGCCGGATGCGCCGTCACCCCACACCAGCCACACCTCGACCGGATTCGGCGACGCCAGGTGCGCGCCCAGCGCGAACCCGGCGCCGACGCCGAGCGTCCCGAATGCTCCCGGGTCGAGCCACGCCAGCGGCCCGCGCGGGCGCAGGATGTACGACGCCGTGCCGACGAAGTCCCCGCCATCGGCGATGAACACGGCATTGTCCGCGGCGATCGCATCGAGCTGCCGGAACAGGTGGATGGGGTTCACATGCTCGCCGCGCGCGCCGGCTTGCGCATCGATCTCAAACTCGCGCGCGCGGTCGCGCTCACGCAGCGCGCCGATCCATGCATCGCGCCGGTTGCCGCTGGGCAGGCGCCCGGCCAGCGCGATGAGGCTTTGCCCGGCGTCGCCGATCATCGCCACATCGGGGCGGCGGTTGAGGCGCGCGTCCCTGGCGCTGCGGTTGGCGGCGATCAGCTTGGCGCTGCGCCGCACGTGCTTGCCGTAGTCAAGGCGGAAGTCGCAGGGCACGCCGGCCAGCAGCACGCAATCGGCCTCGCGCAGCGCCTGGCGCCGCACATGGCGCATTTGCAGCGCGTCTTCGCGACCGAGCAGGCCGCGTGCCATGCCCGACAGGTACACCGGGATGCCGAGGCTGCGCACGGCTGCGGCCAACTCTTCGACTTGCTCCGTCGCGACCACCGCCTGGCTGCCCAGAACGATCAGCGGCCGCTCCGCTGATCCCAGCGCGTGCGCCGCGCGCTCGATCGCGTTCGCCCCTGCTTCCGGAACCTGCACCTCCCGCGCGACCGGCGCGTAGGCCTCGCCGCTCGCCGCGAACATCGTTGCGGCATGGCGGTTCAAGTACCAGCGCAGCAGCCGGTCGGCCAGCGCGGTGCCTTTGCCGGCGGCATCGGCGTACCAGCCGCGGATCAATTTCTCGTCGTACAGAAGATCGACCGGGCATTCAACGAACACCGGCCCGGGGACCCCGTTGCGGCAGGTAAACAGGGCCGCCTCGATCGCCGGCCCCAGGTCGGCTACGCGCCGCACCTGCCACAGGCCCTTCACATGCGGCGCAATCAGCGGCTTCTGGTCGATGTCCTGCAAGGCGCCGCGGCCCTGCAGCGCGGTCGGTGCGGCGCCGCCGATCAGCACCAGCGGTGACTGCGCGAGTTGCGCGTTCTTCAGCGCCGTGATGGTGTTGGTCAGCCCCGGACCGGCGGTGACCGCGGCAACCCCGGGGATGCCGCTGACGCGCGCGCTCGCGTCGGCCGCGAACACCGCGGTGACTTCATCGCGCGTGTCGATGATCGCCAGGCCGCGCTGTTTGGCCGCGACGAGGATCGGCGAAATATGGCCGCCGGCCAGGGCAAAGATGCGCTTCACGCCCCCCGCCTGCAAGGCCATGGCGACGCGCTCGCCGCCGTGCGCGGGGACGGATCCCCGGATTTGCGATGGATTCATGCCGCAGGTCCTCGTTGATGGCGGGTGGCATAGTCGCGCTCGAGCGAACGGAAGTCGATCTTGCCCACGCGCGTCTGCGGCAAGGACTCGATGAACACGACTTCGCGTGGGCAGGACCACTTGATGATGCGCTCGCGGCAGTGTTCGATCAGCGCCGCCGCCAGTGCCGGATCGTCTGCGCGGCCCGCGCCGTCCCGGCGCACCACGCAGGCCACCACGCGCTCGATCTGCTGCGGGTCGGGCACGCCGATCACGCAGGCATCGGCCACCGCGGGATGCTCGCGCAGGATTGCCTCGACCTGCGCCGGGTACACATTGAATCCCGAAGACTTGATCATGCGCTTCAGGCGCACCGTGAAATAGAAGAAGCCGTCGGCATCCTGCCGCCCGATGTCGCCGGTGTGCAGCCACAAGCGCCCGTCGGCGTGGCGGCGCAGCGCGTGCGCGGTCGTTTCCGGGTCGTTCAGGTAACCCATCATCTGCGCCGGGCCGGCCAGGCAGATTTCGCCCTCCGTGCCGACCGGCACTTCGTCGGTCGTATCCGGCGCGCAGATTTTCGCGAACATGTCGGGGAAGGGCACGCCGATCGAGCCTTCGCGATAGTGGTCCAGC
>DASUDU010000094.1:0-3545 GCA_036275435.1 Usitatibacteraceae bacterium
CCGACGTGCGCCTGCCGACCAGCGCGGTCGCTGCGCACGCGCCGGATGCATCGCCCCGCGCGGCGGCCGGTATCGACGATCCCGAGCCGACGGAATCCTGATTGCCTCCGGGTAATCCCGGTTTGTGCGCCGCACAATCCATGGGTGTGCCGCGTATAATCGATGGCTGTTTGGCGCTCACAGCGCCGCTCCTTCGTGATCTACCCCCGCGACCAACCCGCCATGCCGCAAACGCTCTACGACAAGCTCTGGGATGCGCACAAGGTTCTTGAGGAACCCGACGGCACGGCGCTGGTTTACATCGACCGGCACCTGGTGCACGAGGTGACCAGCCCGCAGGCGTTCGAAGGCCTGGAAATCAACGGCCGCAAGCCTTGGCGCCTGAAGTCGATCGTGGCCACTGCCGATCACAACGTGCCGACTACCTCGCGCAAGGAAGGCATCGCCGACGCGGTGTCGCGGCTGCAGGTCGAGACGCTGGACCGGAACATCGAGAAATTCGGCGTCGCCGACTACTACGGCATGAACGATGCCCGGCAGGGCATCGTCCATGTGATCGGCCCGGAGCAGGGCGCGACCTTGCCCGGCATGACGGTGGTGTGCGGCGATTCGCACACTTCCACGCACGGCGCGTTTGCCGCACTGGCCTTCGGCATCGGCACCAGCGAGGTCGAGCATGTGATGGCGACGCAGTGTCTCAACGCAAGAAAGATGAAGTCGATGCTGATTCGCGTCGAAGGCCGGGTGGGCAAGGGCCGGGGTTGGCAACCAACGGCCAAGGACATCGTGCTCGCGGTGATCGGAAAAATCGGCACAGCCGGGGGCACGGGGCATGCGATTGAATTTGGCGGCTCGGCGATTCGCGCCCTGAGCATGGAAGGCCGCATGACCGTGTGCAACATGGCGATCGAAGCCGGAGCGCGTTCCGGCATGGTGGCGGTGGATGAGAAGACCATCGATTACATCAAGGGCCGCCCGTTTGCGCCCAAGGGTGAGGATTTTGTCCGCGCCGCCGCATACTGGCGCACGCTGGTCAGCGATGCCGGTGCGCACTTCGACCGCGTGGTGGACATCGATGCCGCCGCGATCGAGCCGCAAGTGACCTGGGGCACCTCGCCGGAGATGGTCACGGGTGTGCGCGGCACGGTGCCCAAGCCCGAGCAGGAGTCCGATCCGGTCAAACGCAGCGCCATCGAACGGGCGCTCGAGTACATGGGCCTTCACGGCGGCATGAAGGTCGAGGACATTCGCATCGACAAGGTGTTCATCGGCAGTTGCACCAATTCGCGCATCGAGGACCTGCGCGCGGCCGCGGGCGTGGTGCGCGGTCGGCGCCTGGCCGACAACGTGAAGCTGGCGATGGTGGTGCCCGGCTCGGGGCTGGTGAAACGCCAGGCCGAGGCGGAGGGTTTGGACAAGGTGTTCCTGGCCGCCGGCTTCGAATGGCGCGAGCCCGGTTGCTCGATGTGCCTCGGGATGAACGACGATCGCCTCAGCCCCGGCGAGCGTTGCGCCTCGACCTCGAACCGGAATTTCGAAGGCCGGCAGGGTGCCGGGGGCCGCACCCACCTGGTCAGCCCGGAAATGGCCGCGGCCGCGGCGATTGCCGGGCGCTTTGCCGATGTCCGGGAAATCCTGTAGTGGACTGGAGCCGCCCATGAAATCGCTGATCACGTTCCTGTTGGTTGCCTTCTCGCTAACCGGCTGCAACACGATGCAAGGTCTCGGCAAGGACATCAAGAAGGGCGGCGAAGCCATCGAAAAGGCTGCCGAGAAGGCGAAGAGCTGATGGAAGCGTTTCGCACCCACACGGGGCTGGTCGCACCGCTCGATCGCGCCAACGTCGATACCGACGCAATCATCCCCAAGCAGTTTCTCAAGTCGATCCAGCGCACCGGCTTCGGGCCGAACCTGTTCGACGAGTGGCGTTACCTCGACCATGGCGAACCGGGCATGGATAACGCCAAGCGCCAGTTGAATCCGAACTTCGTGCTGAACCAGGAACGCTATCGCGGCGCCACAATCCTGCTGGCGCGCAAGAATTTCGGCTGCGGCTCCTCGCGCGAGCATGCGCCATGGGCGCTGCAGCAGTTCGGTTTCAAGGCCATCATCGCGCCGTCGTTCGCCGACATATTCTTCAACAATTGCTACAAGAACGGCCTCTTGCCCATCGCCTTGAGCGAAATGGAAGTCGATCACCTGTTCAACATCGCGCTCGCCACGCCCGGCTTCAGGATCGGCGTTGACCTCGAACGACAGGTGGTGGAAGTGCCGGGTGGCGAATCGTATCGATTCGATATCGAAGGCTTTCGCAAGCAGTGCATGCTCAACGGCTGGGACGAAATCGGCCTGACCCTGCGCCACGTCGACAAGATCCGCGCGTACGAAGCGGCGCGGGCAGGCAAAGAGCCGTGGTTGTTTTGAGAATCCGCTTGAATCCGTGGATCAACGCAGATGAACACCGATCAATTCCGCTGCAGGTTCATTGCTTCGGGCGTGCCGGGTGCCGGAGAGGCTGGCAAGGCGCGCCGATGCCCGGTTGTCATCCGCGCCGTAATCCGCGTTCATCCGCGTTCATCCGCGGGTCCAAGCTGTTTGCTCGACTGACATGAAAATCGCCATCCTTCCCGGTGACGGCATCGGGCCCGAAATCATGGCCGAGGCGCTCAAGGTGCTCGACGTGCTGCGCCGCGACGGGCTCAAGGTCGAAACCGAGACCGCGCAGGTCGGCGGGGCAGCCTGCGATGGGTACGGTCATCCGCTGCCGCCGGCGACCTTGAAACTTGCGCAAGATGCGGATGCGGTGTTGTTCGGCTCCGTCGGCGGACCGAAATACGACGCCCTGCCGCGCGAATTGCGGCCGGAGAAAGCCATTCTCGGCCTGCGCAAGGAATGCGATTTTTTCGCCAACTTGCGCCCCGCCACCGTGTTCCCGGAATTGGCCGATGCCTCGTCGCTGAAACCGGAGATCGTCGCCGGCCTCGACCTCATGATCATTCGCGAACTGACCGGTGACATCTATTTCGGTGAGCCGCGCGGCGTCACGGGCGAGAAGGGCAACCGAGTCGGCATCAACACCATGCACTACACCGAGGCGCAGATCAGCCGCATCCTGCACACCGGCTTCAAGACGGCGCGGCAGCGCAACAGACGCCTGTGCTCCATTGACAAGATGAACGTGCTCGAAGCCATGCAACTATGGCGCGACATCGCCAACGAGATCGCGCCGCAATACGCGGATGTAGAATTGACGCACATGCTGGTCGATAACGCGGCCATGCAGCTGGTGAGGAACCCCAAGCATTTCGACGTCGTGGTGTGCGGCAACATGTTCGGCGACATCCTTTCCGACGAGGCCTCGATGCTCACCGGATCCATCGGCATGCTGCCCTCGGCCTCGCTGGATGCCAACGGCAAGGGCCTCTACGAACCGATTCACGGCTCGGCCCCCGACATTGCGGGCAAGGGTGTGGCCAATCCGCTGGCACAGATCCTGTCGCTGGCGATGATGCTCAAGTACACCTTCGGTCTTCCCGACCAGGCGG
>DASUDU010000095.1:0-3984 GCA_036275435.1 Usitatibacteraceae bacterium
ACGTCGTCGGCCAGGCGCAGCCTCTCCAGGCGCGCCACGCGGGCGTTCGCGCCCAGCCCCAGCGCGAGCTGTTCTTCCGGCGTGGCCGCTGCCAATTCGCGCTTGAGCCATTCGGAGCGCGGCGCATAGCCGCGGCTCGACAACTCCTCGGAAAAGCCCGACAGCCGCGACAGCTTCTGCTCGATGCGCGTGGCGATGTAGTTGCCCGATCCGCGGCGCCGCTCGATCAACCCCTGGTCGACCAGCTGGTCGATCGCCTTGCGCGCGGTGACGCGCGAAACACCCGCCGTTTCCGAGAGCACGCGCTCCGACGGCAGCGCCGAATGCGCGGCATACTGACCGCTGTGGATGGCCTCGCTCAGGTAACGCGCCAGCTGCAGGTACAGGGGCGAACTGTCCTGGGGGTCCGCGCGGAATCCGGCGGGACGCGGCTTCCGGGATGACCGGCGGGTGACTGCCATGGGGCGATCGGAAATGCCATAATGAGCTTAGTACCACTTTAATACCAAATTGCCCGGCCGGTCAATTCGGCGGCTTGCACATGGAGGAGACATGCGCGTTCTGGCAACTTTCATCGGCGCGATCGTGCTGGCGTGCTGCGCACCCGCGGCGCTGAACGCAAAGACGTTCAAGTGGACCTCGGGCGGCGATACCACCACGCTCGACCCCCACGGGCAGGACGAGGGGTTCACCAACGCGATGAACAACCTCGTCTACGAACGGCTCATCCAGCCGGGAAGGGACATGTCGCCCACGCCGTGGCTGGCGACCTCGTGGAAAGTGACGGGGCCGGGCAAGATCACGATGCAATTGCGCAAGAACGTGAAGTTCCATGACGGCACGCCGTTCACCGCCGACGACGTGGTGTTCAGCTTCGAGCGCGCGGCGCGCTCGCGCCAGTTCAAGAACTACGCAATCCCCGCCGGCAAGGCCCGGAAGATCGACACGCACAGCGTGGAATTCGTCAACGAGGTGCCGAATCCGACGGCGCTCTCCTCGATCGGCCAGGTGCCGATCATGAGCAAGTCCTGGGCGGAGAAGAATGCCGCCGTCGAACCGCACGACCAGACCAGGAAGGACACGCCCTTCGCGTCGAGGAACGCCATGGGCACCGGGCCGTTCACGCTGGTGTCGTTCGAGGCCGGCGTGAAGACCGTGCACAAGAAGAATCCGGCCTGGTGGGGCATCGCGGAAAAGCGCTACGAGAGCAACATCGAGACCATCGAGTACCGGCCGATCGCCTCCGCGGCCACGCGCATGGCCGCGCTGAAATCGGCCGAGGTCGACTTCGTGCTCGACCCCAGCCCGCAGGACGTGCCGCGCCTGAAGGAGGACAAGGACCTGAAGGTCTGGGAGGGTGACGAGTACCGCGTCATCTCGATCGCGCTCGACCAGGCGCGCGACGAGCTGCTGTTCTCGGACGTCAAGGGCAAGAACCCGTTCAAGGATCGGCGCGTGCGCCTCGCGCTCTACCAGGCAATCGACATCAACGCGATCAAGATGCAGGTGATGCGCGGCCTGGCTACGCCAACCGCCATCCTCACGCCGAACCCGAAGGGCGAAGGCCTGCCGGCGGCGCTGGACAAGCGCCACCCCTACGACGTGGCCGCGGCAAAGAAGCTGCTGACCGAAGCCGGCTACCCCAACGGCTTCGGTTTCACCTTGCACTGCCCGAACGACCGCTATATCAACGACGAAAAGACCTGCGTGGCGCTGGCCGGCATGTGGGCCAAGGTCGGGCTCAACGTCAAGGTCGACGCCATGCCCAAGGCGCAGTATTTCGCGCGCACGCCGAAGAAGGAATTCTCCGCCTGCATGCAAGGCTGGGGCGACATCAACCGCGATGCCATGTTCACCCTGAAGCCGCTCTACCACTCCCTCAACGACAAGGGCTACGGCGAGACAAACTACGGCAATTTCCGCAACGCGGAGCTCGACGAGCTGATCGAAAAGGCCGAGGTGGACATGAACCCGGCGACGCGCCAGGCCACGATCAACAAGGCGATGGAACTGTTGCACGGCGAGGTGCTGGCGATCCCGCTGCACCGGCAGGTGATCCCGTGGGTGACGCGCGCCGGCGTGACCCTGGTGCACCGTCCGGACAACAAGTTCGCGCCGCTGTGGATCACGCTGAAGTGACCCCAACGGCGGATCCGGCTTCGTGACCCTCACCTATATCTGGGCCGGCTTTTTCATTGTCGGCTTCATCGCCGCGCTGGGGCAATGGATCTTTGCCGGCGACAGCGAGGTCTTCAAGCGCATCATCGACGGCACCTTCAAGATGGCCAAGTTCGGCGTCATGGACATCGCGTTGCCGCTGGCCGGCATCATGACGCTGTGGCTGGGGCTGCTGGCCATCGGCGAGAAGGCCGGCGCGATCAACTGGATCGCAAAGCTCATTTCCCCGTTCTTCTCGCGCATCTTTCCGGAGGTGCCGAAGGACCACCCCGCCACCGGCCACATGGTGATGAACTTCTCGGCCAACTTCCTCGGCCTGGACAATGCCGCCACGCCGTTCGGCCTGAAATCCATGCAGAGCCTGCAGGAGATCAACCCGAAGAAGGACGAGGCGAGCAACGCGATGATCATGTTCACCGTGCTGCACGCTTCGGGCCTGACGCTGATCCCGTTGTCGATCATGGCGCAGCGCATGGTGCTGGGCGCGCAGAACCCGGCCGACATCTTCATCCCCTGCATGATCGCCACCTACGTGGCGACCGTGGCGGGCTTGATTGCGGTCGCCATCAAGCAGCGCATCAACCTGTTCGATCGCGTCATCGTCGCCTGGCTGGGTAGCATCACCGCGGCCATCGGCCTGCTGGTGTGGTCGATGAGCACGATGATGAGCAAGGAACAGATCACGCTGGTCTCGACCGTGGTGAGCAACCTGATCCTGCTCACCATCATGATCGCCTTCATCGCCGGTGCGCTGTGGAAAAAGATCAATGTTTACGACGCCTTCATCGAAGGCGCCAAGGGCGGCATCGAGACCTCGCTCAAGATCATCCCCTACCTGGTCGGCATGCTGGTGGCGATCTCCGTGCTGCGCGAATCCGGCGTGCTCAACTATGTGCTCAAGGTGCTTACCTGGCTGTTCACGCTGACCGGCGTCAACACCGATTTCGTCGCCGCCCTGCCCACCGCATTGATGAAGCCGGTTTCGGGCTCGGGCGCGCGGGCAATGATGATCGAGACCATGACCACTTACGGCGTGGATTCCTTCGCCGGCCGATTGGCGGCGGTGTTCCAGGGCTCGGCCGACACCACCTTCTACATCGCCGCGCTCTACTACGGCTATGTCGGCATCAACAAGATCCGCTACGCCATCGGCTACGGCCTGATCGCCGAATTTTGCGGCGTCGTCGCCGCGATCTTCGTGGCTTACCTGTTCTTTCACTGAGCCGTGGCGCGCCCGACACTGGAAATCATCGATTCCCACACCGGCGGCGAGCCGACGCGGGTGGTCGTCTCCGGCCTGCCGGATCTGGGAGGCGGTTCGCTTGCCGCACAGCGCGAGTGCCTGTTGAACCGCCACGCCCGGTGGCTGGGCGGCATCGTCGGCGAACCGCGTTCCTCGGCAGTGGTGGTCGGCGCGATCCTCACCGCGCCGTTCTCGCCGGGGGCAACGGCGGGAGTGATCTTTTTCAACAATGTCGGCGCGCTGGGCATGTGCGGGCACGGCAGCATCGGGCTGATGGAAACGCTGTTGTTCCTGGGACGCATCGGGCCGGGCGAACACATGATCGACACGCCGGTCGGCAGCGTCACCTGCCGGCTGCACGATGACGGGCGCGTAAGCGTGCGCAACGTGCCGTCGTACCGCCTCGCGCGCGACGTTGCGGTCGCGTTGGCCGATGGCCAAATAGCGCGCGGCGACATCGCCTGGGGCGGCAACTGGTTCTTTCTGGTTGGCGATGCGCCGGTGCCGGTCGAATTTGGCAACATCGCCGCATTGAGCCGGCACGCCGCGGCGATCCGCGCTGC
>DASUDU010000096.1:0-5462 GCA_036275435.1 Usitatibacteraceae bacterium
CTTTTCCTCGCGCTCGGCGCGCTTCTCGCCGTGCAGGGTGAGCAGGTCGTCATGCACCTCGACGCTGACGTCCTTGTCCTCCATGCCGGGCAGCTCGGCGGTGATCAGGTAGGCCTGATCCTGCTCCTTGATGTCGACCGCCGGCATCAGGTCGCCGCCGGTCAGGCGGCGCAGCGGCTCGATGTCGAACGGCCGGCGCAGCGACGGCCAGCGCGGGAAGTCGGCAAAGAAATCGTCGAACAGGTGATCCCAGCGCTCGCGCAACTGCCCGAGCGACCGGCCGGCAGCGGGCGCCGGGGCGGTTTTCGTGACCTCGACCGGGGTGGTTTTTTCAGCCATGGCACTACTCCTTGAGTGATTGCGGGCGTCGCCGCCCAAGGCGTTGACAGCGTAGTACCGGACGGTCCGCCGTGGCCTGATCGTGCGCAACCTGGCAGCTGAATTTCCCTGGCCGCGCGCCGAGACAGCGGCCCGGCGCGCAAGCACCGGCACCCTCTCCGAGTCTCCTTTTTGACACGGACGCAGACGCCTGGTCGAGAGCCGGTAACCACGCATTCCCGCCGTGGCACCGCCGCCGACGGCAATGAACACAATCGGCGCGGCGCAGAACCGCTTCGCCGGCTTGAAAAAAAGGGGCGCCGCACTGCGACGCCCCCAATTAAGGATCACGGCCGTTGGATTACTGGTTTACCAGTAACGCTCAGCGCCGTAGGGGCTGTAATAGGTGAAGATCTGGGTCCGCCCGACGTCACCGACACTGAGCTCCTCAAGCTCGCTCTTGGTCATTGCCGGCGCATCCTTGAGCAGGTCTTTTGCCAATGGGATGACATACCCTTCCTTTTCCGTGTCATAGGTCAGGATGTTCCAGGGCAAGGGATGGTATTTCTCGCCCATACCCAAGAATCCGCCAAAGGACATGACCGCGTAGATTACCTGCCCGGATACCTTGTCAATGATGAGATCATCGATCTCTCCAATCTTGTCCCTGGCCTCGCTGTAGACGGTGGTCCCCGTCACCTTGCTGCCGGCAATCAGTTCAACGGTGTCAACGCGCTGTGTCATTACTCATCTCCGATATAGTGATTACAAAATGCGACATCTTCATTGCGACTTCTTGTTCTGGTGATCGGGCTTCCCCTTGCGCTTGGTAGAAGCCATTTCCTTGAGTTCCCTCTCGCTCATCGAGTCATACATGGATTTTGCGCTGCCCTTCAGGTCTTGCGCGCTACGGTCGCCCCGTTTAGCAGAAAGCGCTGCACCGGCCGCCATCTGCTGTGACTTGGATTTTGCGGGCATGATTCAGTCCTCCTGAGGGATATGCTTCGGGATTAATCAAAACAAGGGCCGCACCTTGGGCTCTCTCTGCCAATGCCGCTGACTCGCGATCTGCACGAACTCTTTCACTTCCAACCCGCCGATACCAGGGCCAGGCTGGACACCCGCCTTATCCAGCAATGGCTGCGCTTCGGGCGAATGTCCTATTCCCTTCAGATGCCCGTAAGCATCCATCACGAATTGGACTGCGGCAGAATCATCGACAAGACGCTCGCAGCCGGCTCGGCTTACCACCAGTGCCACCGAATCGACTACCACAGAGGGCGTCCCAGCGAGTTGTCCGTCGGCTTTTCGGATCGTCCCATCGGAGAGGGTGACCCCGCCGATTTTTTGCGCGATCACTTTAACGGCGCCGCCGGCGTCTCTCACGCCATCTTCCAGGCGACTCAGCACGTTTGCATCACAACCATCCGTCACGAGTACGCCGACGACCGTCCCTCGCAGATCACGCTTTTCTCGCGGCCCTTCGATAATGCGCAGCGCGGGCGACAGGGGAAGATCCCGTGCCGGCACAGCGCACGCCGCCGCTTGTGGCAAAGCCACCTCGAGCGCGTTCGCGACGCGCGTGGCAAGATCGGCATCGACATTCATCAGGTTGCCCAACATGCGCATGCGGACATGCTCAAGAGTGACCTTGGACAATTCGAAAGCGAGCGCGCCAACCATGTGGGCCTGCTCGGGAACTGACTGCGAGCGGTAAAACAGGCGCGCCTGACTATAGTGATCAGCAAATCGGTCCGGCCGCCGGCGAAGCTTCTGTGGATCGTCATCGCCCACGCTCGCAGGGACCGTGCTGTAACCTGTGACCGGGCATTCCCGCGGTCCGGTGGGCTCGTTGGCTTGTGCCAGGCTGTTCGGTTCGTAGTTAGCCCGCCCCTGTGGGCGCAACATCTGCATCTGGCCGTCCCGCTGAAAGTTCATCACCGGGCATTTCGGCTGATTTATCGGAAGCTGGTGAAAGTTGGCCGTGCCGAGGCGGCTTTTCTGAGTGTCGAGGTACGAGAAAAGCCGTCCTTGCAACAACGGATCGTTGCTGAATCCTATGCCAGGGACAATGTTGGCCGGGCAGTAGGCTACTTGTTCGGTCTCGGCGAAGAAGTTGTCCGGCCACCGATCAAGGACCATCCGACCCACGATCCGTACAGGAACCTGTTCTTCAGGAATGATTTTGGTGGGATCCAACACGTCGAAGTCGAAGCTGGCAGCGAACTCCTCGTCAAAAAGCTGCAAGCCGAGCTCCCATTCGGGGAAATCGCCGCGGTTGATTGCCTCGAACAGGTCACGACGCTGAAAGTCCGGATCAGCGCCGGCGATCTTGACGGCTTCATCCCACACGGTGGAAGCCAAACCCTGTTTCGGCTTCCAGTGAAACTTGACCAACGTTACGTTGCCGTCTGCGTTTATAAGTTGGAACGTATGGACGCCGAATCCTTCAATGGTTCGGAATGAACGGGGTATTGTCCGGTCCGACATCGCCCACATGATCATATGAGTCGATTCCGGCGTGAGAGATATAAAATCCCAAAACGTGTCGTGCGCAGTAGCGGCTTGTGGGAATCCTCGATCCGCTTCCATCTTTGCCGCATGCACTAAATCGGGAAACTTGATGGCATCCTGGATGAAAAATACCGGAATGTTGTTTCCAACCAGATCCCAATTACCTTCCTGCGTATAAAACTTGACCGCGAAGCCGCGGACGTCCCTCGGCGTATCGACCGATCCCGCCCCGCCTGCCACCGTGGAAAATCGAGTGAACACGGGCGTTTTTTCTCCGGCCCGCTGAAACAGGTCAGCGCGCGTGATGTCCTTCAAAGACTCGTAAAGTTCAAAATAGCCATGCGCCGCAGAACCGCGCGCATGCACGATACGCTCCGGAATACGCTCATGATCGAAGTGGAAAATCTTTTCCCGGAGAACAAAATCCTCCAGCAGCACCGCGCCCCGCGCGCCGGACTTGAGCTGATTTTGTCCATCCGCGATTCGGATACCCTGATTGGTCGTCAGGTGGCCGTCCTGGTGACTGCCTTTTCGTGGAATGGTCTGGTGGGTTTCTCCTCCGGCGCCGACAGTCGTCTCGTACGGTAGTTTCGCCATTCTCCTGGACTCCTGGGCAAGGCTGGGGCTTGTAAAAATAGACCCAGTCGTGCCGGGAAAGTTCCGTCAAGGCTTATTCGAATTTCTCCAGTAACGTTTGTTTGGCGTGCACGCTTCTTATGGGGGAGTACCAGCACCACCCAATAAAAACGGCGCGGACGCCCTCGAAGCGCCCGTCTACCTTCTGTCGATCGGCGTTATTTATCGCGTGGCAATGATGTAGACCGCGTGCACAACTCCCGGCACGAAGCCCAGCAGGGTGAGAAGGATGTTGATCCAGAAGTGAAGCCCAAGACCTACCTCCATAAGCACGCCCAACGGCGGCAGGATCACGGCCAGTACGATCTTGAACACGTCACCAAGCATGCTGTCGCGGGTTCGTCCGAGGGTCACGCGGGTTCTCCTTGATTTGGGAAGTTCCGACGCGCCCAGGCACGGCGCGATGAACCTTTTCGACCGCCCCCGCCTGCGTAAGTTTTGTTGAAGCCGGTGGCGCGCCAACGGTAGCCCCAGCTCATGGCGCGGCCCGGCGCTATCGCGGCTGGTTGAGCATCCCCCGGGGTACGCAGCGGTTCAGGGTCGGGCGCGACGGAACAAGCGGCACCAGTGCACATCTTTCTGCCGAAATTCCGTCCAGTGTCCGGAGTAGCATCGATCGCGCCTGGCCCTTTCGCGAATCGAGGAGACGCGTCATGAGCAAGACCGCGCTGTGCATCGGCATCAACAACTACCCCGGCACGCACATGGACCTGCAAGGCTGCGTCAACGATGCCGCCGACTGGTCGCAGGTGCTCACGGCGCGCGGCTTTGCCGTGACCACGTTGCTGGACGCCGCAGCCACCAAGGCCAACATGGCGGCGGCCATGAGCAACCTCATCGCCGGCGGCGTGGCGGGTGACAGCCTGGTGATCACGTTTTCCGGCCACGGCACGTATCAACCCGATGCGGACGGCGACGAGGCGGACGGTCTCGACGAGGCGCTGTGCCCGCACGACATCCAGACCCGCGGCGAAGCGCTGGTCGACGACGAGATCCGCGCCATCTTCGCCGCCCGCAAGCCGGGCGTGCGGGTGCTGCTGATCGCGGACAGTTGCCATTCCGGCACCGTCAGTCGGGCCGCACCGGCCGAGCCCGAGGCCGACGCGCCGCGCCCGCGCTTTCTGCCCATGGGCAACTGGCTGCCGGCCGCCCGCGTCAGGCCGGTCAGCGTGGTGCCTGGCGCGGTGTCCCCGTTCGCCGGCGTGCTGCTCAAGCAACAGGGCGACCTGCTGCTGTCCGGCTGCAAGGAAGGCCCCAACAACTTCAGCTACGACGCGAAAATCGCCGGCCGCTACAACGGCGCCTTCACCTACTACGCGCTCAAGACCCTGAAATCCCTGCCGGCCGGCGCGACTTACGCCGACTGGCACACGGCGATCGGTGCCTATCTGCCCTCGGCGAGCTATCCGCAAAGCCCGCGCATTCTCGGCGCCAGCGCGGCGCGGCGCCAGCCCGTGTTCGCCTGACCCGGCGCCGACCGCGCCCACACTTACAAAAAACCTGGGGAGCTCACTCATGACGCGCAATTACCGCATTCGGGGCGCCGTTCAAGCGGCCGCGCCCGCCATGCCGCCGACCAGTGATGCCGTCGCCATCACGCAGGCGCGTCGCCTGGTGCCGGGCGTTGGCCGGGACGCTGCGACCGGCGAGGTCGCCACGGCCGGCGACGCCGTGGTGCGGGTGGAGCTCGACAACGGCGCCGTGCTGTGGACGCGCGCCGATGACCTGATCCGCGAGCACGGCCAGCCGGCGCTGGCGCGCGACGGAACCGACGCCTGGGACATCCAGACTCGCCCCCGGACACCGCTGCGCGGGCCCGCGCAGCGCAGCGAACGCGGCTGGCTCGGGCTCGGCATCAAGCTACTGGAGTTTTTCGACGTCGACCTCAAGGGCAAGACGGCGGCGGCGCTCGGCGAGAAGCTGGAACAAAAGCAACTGCACGATCGCCAACCCGGCCTGTATCACTGCTCCCTCGGCGACGCCTTCGCGCTGAC
>DASUDU010000097.1:0-6322 GCA_036275435.1 Usitatibacteraceae bacterium
AGCGGATCGCCGACGGGTCGTGGGTGAGCCGGCGATCGATACTGACCACCTCGCGCCGCGGCAGTTCGAACGGCGGCACGCCGAACCAGCCCGTTGCGGGGCGGTTCATCGAGGGCTGGGCAACCGTGCACACACCCAGCAGGACAGCATCCGGCAGCGTCTGGCCCGCCGGGATGACCACGTGATTGCCAAGAAAGGTGTTGCGGCCCAGGCGCGTCGGCGCCAAGGTAACCACGCCCCGGTGGATCTGCGGTCCGCCGAGATAGATGCCGTCGGCAAAGAACGACTCCTCGCCGATCGCAACATGCTCCGGGATGACGTCGATGATCGTGCTGATCTCGCAACCTTGTCGCACCTGCATGCCGGCCGCGCGCAGCCACACCGGCCACAGCAGCGTGCCGCTGAGCCAGCGACCTGCACTCTCGAGGATCTCCGCCTTGAGCCAGACGCGGATGTAGCCCGATCCCCAGCGGTCGATCGCGCCGGTCGGCACGCGGCCGAGCGCGCGCATCAGCACCGCCTCGAACAACAGCGTCGCCGGCACGGCGAGCGCGGCCAGGCCCAGGCCGATGGCCCATGGCATCCAGCCGCTCGCCGGCCAGGCCAGCCACCGGCCGAAGTCCGCCGCGGAAATGTCCAGGGCCAGACACGTGCCGACGGCCAGCAACTCCGCGGGCAGCGCGATCAGCAGCACGATCGCGGCGCGCGCCATGCCGAGCCGCAGGCCATGCGCAAACGGCGAAAGCGATGTCGTGCAAGCCGGCAGGGGCGGCGGTAGCGGCGCCGGCCCGGCCGGGTGCGCCGGAATGCCGTCCCAACGTTCGCCGCGCCCGATGCGCATCCCCGGCGCCAGCCACGACATCGCGCAAAGCCGTGCGCCGTCCTCGAGCACCGTGTCACCGCCTGCGACGGCGCGTATCTCCAGCGTCGACCCGTTGCCCAGCCTGACCGGCGCAAAGACGATCTGTCCGTCGTCCAGATCGACCAGCTGCAGCGCCGCGCTGTGGTTCAAGGTGACGTCGTCGCCGATTTCCAACAGGTCCCAGCCGCCGCGCAACAGGTTGACGCCGCGGTGCAGATGCACGCGGCGGCCGATGCGCGCGCCCAGCGCGCGCAGCACGGTCAACTGCAGGCTGGTGCCCTCCAACGCGCTCCAGGGAATCATGCGCACGGCCTGCTGAACGATCCAGTTGCGCAGGTAATAGCCGCCCCACACCGGCGCACGCAGCGGTCGGTAGCGGCCGATCAGCAGGCGTTTGAGCGCCACGGCAAACAGCACCGCCAGGGGCGCATAAGCGGCAAAGGCCAGCAGCGCGACAAGCGGCGTGAGCACGAGCATCGGCAGCAGGCCCCACGCGGCTCCCCAGGCCGGAAAGAACACGAAGGCAACCAGGTACGTGGCAATCGACGTGGCGCCAAACAGGGCCAGCAGCCACAGCGCCTGCGCCAGGGTCACCAGGAATGGCCACGCGCCGGTACGATCCGCTGCCGACGCAAGCGCCGCCTGCGCCGGCTCGCCAGGGACACGCGCCGCCAATGCCGCCACGGTGCGCGCCTCGTAGATGTCGCGCACCGTCACCCAGGCCGTGGATTCGTGCTCGCGCAGCGCCGTCACGAGGATTGCCGCGCCCAGCGAATCGCCGCCCAGTACGGTGAAAAAATCGTCGTCGATCGACACCGGTGCCGGCAAGGCCAGCGCGGAACGAAAGGCCTCGACCAGCCGCGTTTCCAGTGCGTTGCGCGGCGCAACGCGCGAGCCGCTGGCGTCCGGCGCGGCGGCGCCGAGCCAAGGCAGCGCGGCACGGTCAAGTTTGCCGCCGACGCTGGTCGGCAAGGCGGCCAGCAGCCCGAAGCGCGACGGGACCATGTAGTCGGGCAGGACCTCGGCAAGCGCGACCTTGATCGACGCAAACTCCGGCGGCCTTGACGCATCAATGGGCACAACAAAGGCCGCCAGCACCGGCTTGCCGCCCTCGTCCTGGACACGGCAGGCGGCTTCGCGCACGCCGGCGCATTCGAGCAGGCGCGCTTCGATGCCGGACAGTTCGATGCGGTAGCCGCGGATCTTGACCTGCGCGTCGGTCCGCCCCTCGAAGGCAATTTCACCGTCCGCTTCGCGACGCACCCGATCGCCCGTGCGATAGATGCGGCCCCATTGCGGGTGGTCGATGAATTTCGCCGCCGTGAGGTCGTCGCGGTTGCGGTATCCGCGCGCCAGGCCGGCGCCGCCAATACACAATTCGCCCGGCTCCCCATCGGGCACCTCGGCCAGCGATGCGTCGAGGATCCACGCCTTTTGGCCGGGCACCGGACGGCCGATCCGCACCGCTTCGCCGGGCCGGACTTCGGAACGCAGACAAGTCACCGCACACTCGGTTGGCCCGTAGCCATTGACCATGCGCCGCCCGCGCGCCCAGCGATCCGCGAGGTCCTGCGGCAGCGCCTCGCCCCCGACATAGAGAATCTTCAGGTCCGGCAAGGCCGCAAGGGGATCCTCGCATCCGCTGGCACGCAACAGCGTCGGCGGCGGACAGAACACATGGATGCGCTCGGCGCGCAGCCAGTCCACCAGGTCCGGGCCCGAGCGCACCGCCTGTTCGTCCATCACCACCAGCGTTGCGCCCGCAGCCAGGGCCAGCCAGGTCTCCTCGATCGACGAGTCGTAAGCCGCGGAGGATCCTTGCGCAACGCGATCGCCGACACCGAGCCGGAACTCGGCCAGATCGCCGCGCACCAGGTTGACGATGGCGCGATGCTCGATCATCACCCCCTTGGGACGCCCGGTGGTTCCCGAGGTGTACACCACATACGCCAGGCTTGCAGGTGAAGTCGCTTCGGCCACCCTTGCCGGGCCGGCCGGGTTGGGTTGGTCGAGAACGCTCAGCGCGGCTTCGACGTCGATCACGTTTGGCGGCAACGCGCCTTCCCCCGCATGAACGCGTTGCGCGCCCTCGGCATCGGTCACCAGCGCCACCGCGCGCGCATCGTCGAGGATCTCGCCGATGCGCGCAGCCGATGCCGCCGGATCGATGCAGGTAAACGCCGCTCCGGCCTTGAGCGCCGCCAATTGTGCGGTAACCAACATCGCCGAGTTGCGCGGAAGGCGGATCGCCACCACGCATTCGCCGGTAACGATCGCCTGCAGCCGGCGCGCCAGGACCGATGCGTGGCGGTCCAGTTCCGCGTAGGTCAGCTGGATTCGCCGGTTCCGCCCGGCGCCGGGAGGCACATCGACGGCAATGGCTTCGGGAAAACGCGCGGCAGCACGCTCGAAGAACTGATGCAGCAGCGGGCAGTCCGCATCGTTCTCCAGCGACAAATCCGCCCCCGTTTGCGCAGTTGTGTTCATGCAGCAGGCGCCGTCCGCGAGTCGTTGACACCGGGGGTGCGAATGCGATTGGACGGGCCATCAACGCGGCGGCAATCGGTGAGGCGTTTCATCGCAATCGACACGGTAAGCAATCCTGACAATGAACGGTGTGGTGGGCGGATGAAACCCCCGATCGCAATGGCGAAGCGCATGCGCAATAGCGCGAGTTTGCCATCAAACGCCGGCCCGGCATTCACGCGATGGTCGCGGTATGGCCTGCCCTGCGTGGCATGCAAAGGCCGCTGAGGGGACGGAATTCGATGCGTTTTAGCCGGGGCGCTGCTCGACCGGTTTACCAACGGCCGCGCGCGGCTCCGTGCGGCAACGAACAGACCCGAAACGCACCGTCCTCCATGCTGGCACCGTTCCGTGGTCCGTGCCGTCGATCCGGAACTCCCGATTCGCTCCGGGCGCCGTTTCCAGGCGAAAAGCCACCTCTTGAAAGTACCTCATGAACGCATTACGCACATTCGCAATCTGCACCGCCGTCACCGCAGCCCTGTTCGGCGTGGCCACCAGCGCCACCGCCACAACATTTGGAACCGACACGAGCGATCTGTGGTGGGATCCAAGCGAGTCGGGCTGGGGCGTGACGGCAACACAACAGAACGAGGTGGTATTCCTCACTTTCTTTGTCTACGGCGCGGACAACCGCCCGACTTGGTATATCGGCCAGACGTCATATACCGGCAATTCGCCGTCGGGCGAGGCAGTTTTCGAGGGGACAATGTACCAAACCACCGGTCCCTGGCTGGGCACCACGTTCAATCCCTCTGCCGTCGGCACGCGCGCGGTCGGCAGCGTCAAGTTGTTTGCGTTTGTCGATTCGGCGACGCTTTTCTACAATGTTGATGGTGTATTCGTCACCAAGCAAATCACGCGGCAAACATTCCGGATCAACAATCTGAACTTCCAGTTCACCGGAGTCTTGGTGCAGAATGCTACCGGTTGCGCCAACGGCACGAACAACGGTACGACCGAAAATCCGCTATCTATTGCCATCCAAAACAGCACGTCGGCTTTTTCCATGGCAACCAACAGCGGCCAGATGGTCTGCAACTATGTGGGCGACTATGTCCAAAGCGGCCGCATGGGCTCGTCGCGCGGGACCTATAGCTGTCCTGGAATCTCCGGGAACTACAACATGTTCGAAATCGAGGCCAATCCGTCCGGCATCACCGCGCGCATTGCCACCAGCGACAACCTGTGCTCGCAATATACGGGCCGCTTTGCCGGTGTGCGACGCTGACCACCCGCCACCGACGCGCCACTACCGGTTCCTTCAGCATTTGCCGGTAGTGAGACCTGCAGCGCCGCCGCGCGTGTGCTAGGTCGCGGCCGCTCCGGCAGAAAAGGCCTGCAGTTCTTCGAGGGTCACCACTTCCAGCGTCCGCTCATGGGTCGCCTCAAGTACCACACGCGGCGCCATGCCGGCCATGAACGCCTCCTCCCAGCGCGCCGCGCACAGGCACCACTTGTCGCCGTCCTTGAGTCCAGGGAAACCGTACTCCGGCCGGGGCGTGGACAGGTCGTTGCCGACCTTTTTTGAAAACGCCAGGAAGGCATCGCTGACCACCACGCACACCGTGTGCACGCCGTGGTCTTCAGCGTTGGTGTGACAGAAGCCGTCGCGAAAGTAACCCGTGACCGGATCCATGCAACAGGCTGCCAGCGGGCCGCCGAGAACGTTGCGCGCGTGTCGCGACAGGCTCATGGCGCTGACCAGCGCTCGCGCGCTTCCTCGTCGCTGGCACGCGCATCGACCCAGCGCACGCCCTCGGCCGTTGTTTCCTTTTTCCAGAACGGCGCCTCGGTCTTCAGGTAGTCCATGATGAACTCGCAGGCCCTGAAGGCATCGGCGCGGTGGCCGCTGGCGACCAGCACCAGCACGATCTGGTCCAGCGGTTTCAGCGTGCCGACGCGATGGATGACGGCCGCATCGATGACGTCCCAGCGCGTTGCCGCCTGCGCAACGATCCCGGCCAGGGCTTTCTCGGTCATGCCCGGGTAGTGTTCCAGCGTCAGCACCTCGACACCCGCATCGTCATTGATGTCGCGAACCAGCCCGATGAAAGCGGCGATTGCGCCGATCTTCGGATTGGCCGCGCGCAAGGCCCGGCTCTCGGCGGATAGGTCGAAGTCCCCGATCTGGACGCGGATGGTCGGCATGATTTTCAGGCGAATGCAGGCACGATCCGGTTTGCAACCACGATCCGCGCTCAGCCGCCGGTGACCGGCGGAAAGATCGCAACCTCATCGCCGTCGCCTATCGCGTCACCCAGTCGTGCCATGTTCTGGTTCACCGCCACCCGCCAGCGCCGCTCGGGCGCAAGTTGTTCGCTCCACGCGCCGCCGCGTCCGCGCAAGGTCTCGACCAGCGTCGACACCGTGGCCGGGGAGGCCAATTGCAGGTCTTCGCGCCCCGTGCCCAGTGCCTCGCGCAAACTGGCAAAAAACAACACCCGCACCATGTTACTTGACTCGCTGCAGACTGGGCTTTCGCAGGCCCAGATGCTCGATGATGAAGTTGGCCACCGCCTCGCCGTCGTCCAGGTCAAAGCACGGCAGGGACGTTGCCAGCGACTCGTCAGTTGCCACCGCCACCACGGTCGCATCGCCCGGAAACAGCAGCGGCTTGTTGTTGAGCTTGCGGTGCACCTCGATCTTCGGGATGGCGTTGAATTTCCAGCCTTCGACGATCACCACGTCGCAGGGCGCAAAGCGCTTGAGTTGCTCTTCGAGCGTCGGCTCCGCGGCGCCGCGCAATTCATGCATCAGCACCCAGCGGTTCGAGGAGGCGACCAGCACCTCGCTCGCCCCGGCCTCGCGATGGCGGTGCGAATCCTTGCCCGGCTGGTCGATGTCGAACTCGTGGTGCGCGTGCTTGATCAGCGAGACCTTGAATCCCTCGATGACCAGCTGCGGGATCACCTTCTCGATCAAGGTGGTCTT
>DASUDU010000098.1:0-2250 GCA_036275435.1 Usitatibacteraceae bacterium
GATCACCCTGTCCGGGCTCGCCGCCCTGCCGCGCTACACCCGGCATGCGCGCGACCAGCAATATGTGTATGTCAACGGCCGTTTCGTGCGCGACAAGCTCATCGCCCATGCGCTGCGTTCAGCCTACGCCGACGTGCTGCATGGAGACCGCCAGCCGGCGCTGGTGCTGTTCCTGGCGCTCGATCCGGCGCGCGTCGATGTCAACGTCCACCCCGGCAAGTCCGAGGTGCGCTTTCGCGATGCGCATGCGGTGCACCAGTTTGTCTTTCACGCGATCCGCAAGGCGCTGGCGCGCCCGGGCGAATCGGCGGCAGCGCCGACGGCCGATCCGCTGGCCTGGGTGCGTCCGCCCGCGCCGGTGGGCGGGGGCACCATGCCGTGGCCTGCGCGTGCCCAGCAGGGCCAGTTGTCCGCGTTGTCGGCGCGCGAGCCGGCGGCGTTCTACCAGACGCTGTTCGGCGTCAATGCCGGGCCGGGTGCGGACGCGCCCGTCATCGATGCGCCGCCCGCCGCACCGATCCCGCCGCTCGGCTTTGCGCTCGGCCAGTTGCACGGGGTTTACGTGCTCGCGCAAAACGCCGAGGGCCTGGTGCTGGTCGACATGCACGCGGCGCACGAGCGCATCCTGTACGAACGCTTCAAGGCCGCTTTTGATGCTGCCGGCGTTGCCGCACAGCCGCTGCTCGCGCCGATCGCGGTGGCCTTGGGCGAGCGCGACCGCGCACTGGTCGAACGCGAGGCCGCGCTCCTGTCGCGCCTCGGGTTCGATGTCGCACCGCTGTCGGAGCGCGAGGTGGCGGTGCGCTCGATTCCGGCGATGCTGCCCTCGATCGACGTGCCGGCGATGCTGCGCGAGGTGCTCGACGAGATCGCCGATCACGGCGCATCGCATGCCGTCGAATCGGGACGCAACGAGGCGCTCTCGACGATGGCCTGCCACGGCGCGGTGCGCGCCAACCGCCAGCTGACCATTGCCGAAATGAACGCCCTGCTGCGGCAGATGGAGGAAACCGAACGTTCCGGGCAGTGCAACCACGGACGGCCGACCTGGTACCAACTGACCTTGCATGACCTCGATCGCCTGTTCCTGCGCGGGCGCTGAGCAAGGCGCCGAGTTGTGCCGGCCATGAAATCCGCTCCGCTGGTGTTCATCATCGGCCCGACCGCTTCGGGCAAGAGCGATCTGGCTCTGGCACTGGCCGAGCGCATCGACGCCGAAATCGTCTCGATCGACTCGGCGCAGGTCTATCAGGGCATGGACATCGGCACCGCCAAGCCCGACGCGAACACCCGCGCGCGCATCCGGCACCACCTGATCGACCTGATCACGCCGCTCGAGGCCTATTCGGCGGCGCGCTTTCGTGCCGATGCGCTGTCGGCCATCGACGCGATTCGCGCGCGCGGCCGAGTTCCGCTGCTCGTCGGCGGCACGATGCTGTACGTGCAGGCGCTGCTGCAAGGCTTGAGCGAATTGCCGGTAGCCGATGCGACCCTGCGCGCCGCGCTTGAGGCGCGCGCGCACCGGGAAGGCTGGCCGGCACTCCATGCCGAATTGGCACGCATCGACCCGGCCACCGCAGCGCGCCTGGCACCGGGCGATGCGCAGCGCATCCAGCGCGCGCTGGAAGTGCACGGCCTCACCGGGAGGACGCTATCGGACCTGCAGGGCCGGCGCGGCGAGGGCGATGCACGCCTGGCCAACCGGCTGCTCATCGGCCTGATGCCCGCCGACCGCGCCCAGCTGCACCAACGGATCGGCGCGCGCTTCCACGCCATGCTCGATGCCGGACTGCTCGACGAATTGCGCGCGCTGCGCAGCCGCTACCGGCTGGGCGCGCAAATGGCCTCGATGCGGGCGGTGGGCTACCGGCAGGCGTTCGCCCATCTTGAAGGCACGATCGACCACGCGACGCTGGTTGCGCAGGGCATTGCCGCGACGCGCCAGCTGGCGAAACGCCAACTGACGTGGATGCGCGGCATGCCGCAGATCAGCGCCTATGATCCGTTTGCAAGCGGCGCTGCGGCACAGGCGATTGCCGCCGCGCGCGCGTTCGTCGACCGCGCAGGCTGAATGCCGCCGCAGCCCGGCAGCCGGAAATCGTCGGCAGTGCTATTCGCCGTGGTACTTGAACGACAGCTTCATCTTGGCGCGATAGACCAGTTCTCCGGCCTTGCCCACCTTGACGTCGAGCTTCGAGACTTCGGCGATGCGCAGGTCGCGCAGCGTCTTCGATGCGCTGGTGATGGCGT
>DASUDU010000099.1:0-2414 GCA_036275435.1 Usitatibacteraceae bacterium
CGCGTCCACCTTCACGGCCAGGCCATGGCCGGTGAGCACGCCAACGAGCAAGGTCGCAACCGCGGGCAAGGTGCTGACCAGCCCTTCCGGATCCCAGGTTTTCGACTTGGCCCACAAGTGGCCGTCGAGCAGCAGCCGGTCAACATGGGCGCCGAAGTCGCGCCCCGGCTGCAGCGCGCCGGCGGCGATTCCACCGTCGGGTGCAGGCACCGGAACGGCCAACATGAGGATCGAATACACCGCACACAAGATGGCAATCCACGCCGCCTGCGCGCGCCAGCCGGCGTAAACAACGATGGGCGCTGCCAGCACGATGCACAGGCCGATGCGCTGCAGCACGCCCGGGATGCGCACGGTCGTGAAATCGAAAGCCGGGGTCAGGTTCAGCAGGAAGCCGATGCCGATGATGATTGCCGCCCGCCTCCACAGGCCCGTCACCAGTGGCCAGCGCTCGTGCATCGCCGCCTGCCGGCGCGCCAGCGAAAAAGTCATGGCCACGCCGACGATGAACAGGAAGAACGGAAACACCCAGTCGGTGAAGGTCCAGCCATGCCACTCGGCGTGGCCCAGCTGCCGGTAGATGTTGGACCAATCCCCCGGATTGTTCACCAGCACCATCGAGGCGATGGTGAATCCGCGGAAGGCATCGAGGGAAATCAGTCGGTCCTGGCTGGCAATCATGGTCGAACCGCGGCGCGTTACGCCGCCTTTTTCCCGAACGCCGGATCGATCTTCAGGAACGCGGTCGCCACCACCGACGGCAGGCAGCACACCAGCACCCAGATGAAGAAGTGCTGGTAACCCAGTTGCGCCTGGATCCAGCCGCTGACCATGCCGGGCAGCATCATGCCCAGCGCCATGAAGCCGGTGCAGATGGCGTAGTGGGCGGTCTTGTGCGGACCGTCGGCCACCAGGATCATGTACATGAGGAACGCGGCAAAGCCGAAGCCATAACCGAACTGCTCGATCGCGATGGCGGTGGCCACGACCGGAATGCTCGACGGTTGCACATAAGCCAGGAACACGAACGCGAGATTGGGCACGTGCACGCAAAACAGCATGGGCCAGATCCACCGCCTCAAGCCGCCCGCGGAAATCGCCAGCCCGCCGAGGATGCCGCCGACCGTCAGGGCGGCAACGCCGATGGTGCCGTAGACGAGCCCGACATCCTTGGTGGCAAGCCCGAGGCCGCCCTTGGCGGTGCTGTCGAGCAGGAACGGGGCGATCAATTTCAGAGCCTGCGCCTCGCCCAGCCGGAACAGCAGCAGGAAGGACAGCACGAGGAGGATGTCCCTGCGCGCAAAGAAGGACGCAAAGGTCTCCATGAACCCGGCCACCACGCCGCCCTCGCGGCCGGTGGGCACATCGTTGGCCGGATGCGGCAGCACCCAAGCGTGATAGGCAAACAGCAGCGCGAACAGCACGGCGAGCACCACCAGCACGATCTGCCACGCGGCCTTGGCTTCGAGGTTCGATTCCATCAGTTGCCCGGCCAGGTAGACCAGCGCGCCCTGGCCCGCGATGTTGGCGATGCGGTAGAACGTGCTGCGCACGCCGACGAACGCGGCCTGCAGGTGGGTCGGCAGCGCCAGCATGTAGAAGCCGTCGGCGGCGATGTCGTGCGTGGCCGAGGCAAACGCCATCAGCCACAACATCGCCAGCGACATCTGGAAAAAGAATTCCATCGGCAGCGTGAACGCCACCAAGGCCAGCGCCACGCCGACCACGAACTGTGTCGCCACCACCCACAGGCGCTTGGTCCTGAACAGGTCGACCAGCGGCGACCACAGCGGCTTGATCACCCACGGCAGGTACAGCCAGCTGGTATAGAGCGCGATGTCGGTGTTGGAGATGCCGAGATTCTTGTACATGATCACCGACACGCTCATCACCATCACGTAGGGCATGCCCTGCGCGAAGTAGAGCGTCGGGATCCATGCCCAGGGATTGCGGGCCGGCGCCGCCGGCAGCGCGGCGGGCGCGCTGCTCACGGCGTCCCCGCCAGCGCGCCGCGCACGCTGCCTCCGGCGCGTTCCAGGCGCGATTTGGCCGCGGCCACGTCCTGTTTGCCGATGATCGCAACGATTGCGGTCTTGACGTGCTGGTCGCATTGCTCGAGCGTCGCGCGCGCGGTGGCCGCATCGCAGCCGGTGGCGAGCATCGTCAGGCGCAGCGCCCGATCGCGCAGCTTGGCGTTGGTCGCCTTCAAGTCGACCATCAGGTTGCCGTACACCTTGTTGAGCCGCACCATCAGCGCACTGGAGAACGCATTGAGCGCGATCTTCTGCGCCGTGCCCGCCTTCATGCGCGTGCTGCCCGAAATCACCTCGGGACCGGTGTCGAGCAGGATGCCGATGTCGGCCTCGGCAAGGATCGGCGCACCGGGGTTGTTGGCCAGCGCCAGGGTCAGCGCC
>DASUDU010000100.1:0-3057 GCA_036275435.1 Usitatibacteraceae bacterium
ATACACCGCCTGGTTGGCCTGCGAGCCCGAATTGGGCTGCACGTTGGCGGCCCAGCCGTGGCGGTCGGCGCCGAACAGGTGCTTGACCCGCTCGATGGCCAGCGTTTCGACCACATCGACGAATTCGCAGCCGCCGTAATAGCGCTTGCCCGGGTAGCCCTCGGCGTACTTGTTGGTCAGTTGCGAGCCCTGCGCCGCCATCACCGCCTTCGAGGTGTAGTTCTCGGATGCGATCAGCTCGATGTGGTCTTCCTGGCGGCGGTTCTCGTTTTCAATGGCCGCGAAGATCTGCGGATCGGCAAGGTTCAGGCTGCGGTTGGCTTCGAAGAATTCGGACATGGTCGGATCGGGTCTCGGGGCTGGGGCCGCCGGCACTTCGCGGCGAGGGGCGCCCGCACCGATTGTGCAGGCGCACAAATCTTAGCATGCGAGGCACAAGCGCTAGGGGGCGCGGGGTACGGTTACCCCAAGCGGCGCAGCGGCGGCGCGATGGCCGTGGGCAAACCCAAGATCCGGCGCGGCTTTCCGGTCGAAATGGCCCCGAACAGCACGCCAGTCAAGGACGTTGCCGATTGCCGGCTGGCGGCCCGGCCGGGATGCCTGCGCAATGCATGCGCGGCACCGGCGTTGCGGCGGGAGCGGTCGCCGCGATCCGCGGCAATCGTTTGCTGCGCCGGAGCGCAGCGGCGGCGTTCGCTAGATGCGCTTGCCCTGAATCAGCCGGATGGCGATCACCACGACCGCAACGACCAGCAGGATGTGAACGAATCCGCCCATGGTGTAGGACGAAACCATTCCCAGCAACCAAAGGATCAACAGGATGACTGCAACGGTTTCCAGCATGGTGCGCTCCGGTGGACGCTGCGCCATTCGCAGCCCGCCGATCTTGCCCGTTGCGCCACGTTTCCTCTGTTCGCCAGCGCACTGTGTGCCATTCCGACATAGGCGGACAATGGCTGCGTCAGTTTCCGACCGGCAGTTCTAGCTCAAATCTAAGCACCGGAGTACTCTGTTCGATACCACACACAACTCTGATTGCACCGACAGTCCTGCAGCAAGTGCCTGCTTGCACAGGAGGAAACCAACATGAACGCGACGACGAGCAAGCTTGATCCAAAGGGCCAATCCAGTCCCTTGCAAAACCACCTGCTGGCGGCAATGCATCCGGAAATCCAGGCGCGCGTGTTTCCGCTGCTCGAGCTGGTGCCGTTGAAACTGGGCCAGGTTCTCTACGAATCCGGCGATGCCCTGCGCCACGGCTACTTCCCGACCGACTCGATCATCTCGATGCTGTACGTCATGGAAAGCGGCGCATCGGCCGAAATCTGCGTAGTCGGCAATGAAGGCATGCTCGGCATCGCCCTGTTCATGGGCGGGGAAAGCACGCCCAGCCGCGCCATCGTGCAAAGCGCCGGATCGGCCTATCGCATCCCCGGCCGCCTGCTCAAGGAGGAGTTTGCCCGGCACGGCGAAGTGCTGATGCTGTTGTTGCGCTACACGCAGTCGTTGATCACGCAGATGGCGCAGACCGCCGTGTGCAACCGCCACCACTCGATCGACCAGCAACTGTGCCGCTGGCTGCTGCTGTCCCTGGACCGCCTGCCCGACAATCGGCTGACCATGACCCAGGAACTGATCGGCAACATGCTCGGCGTGCGGCGCGAGGGCGTCACCGAGGCCGCGGGCAAACTGCAGCAGAAAGGGGCGATCTCCTATCAACGCGGACAGATCTTTGTCCTTGATCGCCCGATGCTCGAACAGCTGTGCTGCGAATGCTATGCCGTGGTGCGGAAGGAGACCACCCGCCTGCTGCCGTATGTGTCGAGCTGGCGCGCGTAACACCAGGCGGCAAAGGCCATTTGCCACCCGTGTGCGCTGGCGCACGGTAACCCGGCCCGCAACGCTGCACAGTTGCGCCAATGGCGGGTTCTCGCGACCGCCATGTCAATGCTGGTCCGCGCGCTTTCTCGAAAGAACAACGTGTCTTTTGATTCCCATGGGCGCATCGTCAATCGCGTCATCGAAGGGCTTCCGCCCGCGACGCGCAGGCGCGTGCTTGCGCAGTGCGTCCGGGTGCATCTGGTGCTCGGCACCGTCCTTGCCAAGCCCGGGGTGCGCGAGCGCCATGCCCTGTTTCCGCTCGACAGCCTGATTTCACTGGTCGCCTCGGTCAGCGGACACCAGCCGATGGAGGTCGCCCTGATCGGCAGCGAAGGCATGCTCGGCGCGAACCAGGTGCTGGGAATGGACGAGGCACCGCTCATGGCCGTCGTTCAGGGCGCCGGAGGAGCCTTGCGCCTCGGCGCCGGTCCGCTGCGTCGCCTGCTGTCGGAGGATCCGGCGCTGCGCCGCGCAGTCGGCGCGTGCCTGTATCGCCTGCTGACCGACATGTCGCAAAACATCGCCTGTACCCGTTTCCATGAAATCGACGCGCGGCTGGCACGCTGGCTGCTGATGACCCATGACCGTGCCCATGGCGACAACTTCCACCTGACGCACGAAAACCTTGCCGCGATGCTGGGCGTCCAGCGCAGCGCGGTCAGCATCGCCGCCGCCGCGCTCAAGAAGGGCCGGCTGATCGACTACGTGCGCGGCAACATCAGCATCCTCTCGCGTGCCGGGCTTGAATTGGTGGCCTGCGAATGCTATCTGCACAGCCTGCCGGCAAAGCACGCCACGGCCCACTAACGCTCTGTATGCCAGCGCACCGACCGGACGATCCGGACGGACTACGCTGACGATACTCGGGCCTGACCGGATGGAACCGGCAACCCGGGCGGATCGCGCGCGGGAATGCAAGGCAACCCGCGCGAATCGCTCAACCGGAGTCGCGCATTGGACGTCAAACCCGCACTGGCCAAAGGCCTGTTGATCGCGCTGCCGCTGGCGCTGGGCATTTGGTTCGTCGCCGACCATGTTGCCGGGGCAATGAGCACAGGATTCGCCACCGCCGAAGCCCGCCGCCAAACTCGCGCGGTCGCGGTTGCAGCCTCCGCCGGTCGCGCGCTGGCCGACTTCAAGCAAGCCAAGGCAAGCTGCCGCAAGCTGGCCAGCGCG
>DASUDU010000101.1:0-5711 GCA_036275435.1 Usitatibacteraceae bacterium
CGACGTGGACTGGGAATACAGCGCGACCGACGACGACATTCCGTACTACATCCGCCGCCGGGGGCACGCCGGTGCGGCCGAGTTCTTCCAGAGCCTCGCGGGCATGGAATTCCACAAGTTCAGCCCCGTGGCGATCCTCGAGGCGCCGGGCAACCTGGTGGTGAGCGTGATCGACCTCGATGTCACCGTGAAAGCCACGGGCGTGCGCATCGCCATCCCCGATGAGGTGCATTTGTTTTATTTCAATGCGGCGGGGAAGGTTGCCAAGTTTGCGCACCGTGTGGATACGCATCGGTTCTGGCGGGCGTTGCAACCGGGGCGGTGAGCGTTCGGCGGCGTGGCGAGTCGCGCGTTCCCACACGCCCCTCACCCTGCCCTCTCCCAAGGGAGAGGGTTCTCGAATGCGCCCCTCAACCTGCCTTCTCCCAAGGGAGAGGGTTCTCGAATGCGCCCTTACCCTGCCTCTTCCCGTGTCCGGGGAGAGGGTTCTTGCAGTTGACGGGCACGGCCAATCTTCTCCCCGCGATTGCAACGCCCGCCGCCGACGGTGACAATGCGCCTTTCGCGCATCGAGCCTTCGCATGAGCCCCGCGGCCTTCCTCGCCATCATCGCCGTCTATTTCGTCCTGCTGCTGGGGCTGGCCTGGGCGACGGGGCGGCACGCCGACAACGAGTCGTTTTTCATCGGCAACCGCAAGAGCAACTGGATGCTGGTGGCCTTCGGCATGGTCGGCACCTCGCTCTCCGGGGTGACCTTCGTCAGCGTGCCGGGCACGGTGGGCAGCAACGGCTTTCACTACCTGCAGGTGGTGATCGGCAACTGGATCGGCTTCATGGCGATCGCCTTCGTGCTGCTGCCGCTCTATTACCGGCTGAGGCTGACCTCGATCTACGATTACCTCGACCAGCGCTTCGGCGCCACGGCGCACAAGACCGGCGCGGGGTTTTTCATCCTCTCGCGCACCCTGGGCGCCACGGCGCGGCTCTACCTGGTGGTGGCGGTACTGCAGCTGCTGGTGGCGGGGCCGGCCGGCGTGCCGTTCTGGGTCACCGCGGCGGTGATCCTGGCGATGATCTGGCTCTACACCTTCCAGGGCGGGGTGAAGACCATCGTCTTCACCGATACGCTGCAGACCGCCTGCATGCTGGGTGGCCTGGTGATCTGCATCGCGATCCTCGTTGGCCTGCTGGGCGGTGATGCCTCCGGCCTGATCGCGCAGCTGGCCGACAGCCCGCTCACGCGCGTGTGGAACACCGATGCGGCCTCGGCCGGGTTCTGGCTCAAGCAGGTGGTCGGCGGGGCGGTGATCGCCATCGCCATGAGCGGGCTCGACCAGGAGATGATGCAAAAGAACATCAGCGTGCCGCGGCTGGCCGATTCGCAGAAGAACATGGTGACGTTCAGCCTGGTGCTGGTGGCGGTGAACGTGCTGTTCCTCACGCTCGGCGCGCTGCTGGCGCTGTATGCCCAGGCGCATGGCGTCGGCGCGCGCGGCGACCAGCTCTTCGCCACGGTGGTGATCGAAGTCTTCCCGGCCTGGGTACAGGCGGTGTTTTTCATCGCGCTGGTCTCGGCGCTGTTCCCCAGCGCCGACGGCGCGCTGACGGCATTGACGGCATCGACCTGCATCGACCTCATCGGCATGCAGTCGCGCAAGGATTGGGACGAGGCGCGCAGGACCCGCGTGCGGCGCGCCGTGCACCTGGGCTTCGCGCTGCTGTTTTTCGCCATCGTCATGGCCTTCAAGGCGCTCAACGACCGCTCGATCATCGACACCATCCTCACGCTGGCCGGCTACACCTACGGGCCGCTGCTCGGTCTGTTCGCCTTCGGCATGCTGACCGTGCGCCGCCTGCCCGAGGGCTGGCCGATCGTTGCCGTGGCGCTCGTGGCGCCCGCGGCCTGCTACGCGCTGCAGCGCGCGCTCGCCGCCAATCCCGCCGGCTACCAGATCGGCATCGAGCTGTTGCTGCTCAACGGCGCGCTGACGTTTGGTTTTCTTTGGCTGTTGTCAAAGCCCGGAGGCGGCCCGGCGCATACAATAGCGGCTGGGCCCGCTGCCGGGCCCGCGACGGATCGCCAGCCATGACTTTTCACATCTACCTGGACCACAACCGCGAGTGGCGCTGGTTCCTGCAGGCCGAAAACGGCCGCAAGATCGCCGCCTCGGGCGAGGCCTATCACAACGAGAAGGATTGCCTCGACGCGATCTCGCTGGTGATGGGCACCACGCACAAGACGCCGGTGAAGTTCCTCACGGACTAGAGCCGCGCCGATGCCGATCATCGACATCGAGTGCGTGGGGCCGGATGCGGCGCTGCCGGACGCGCAGCCGCTGGCCGATGCACTGGGCCGCGCGCTGCATTCCCCGCCGGGCCGCACCTGGGTGCGCCTCCACGCGCTGGCGCCCTCGCGCTATGCGGAGAACGAAATGCCGGATGCCGCGCGCGCCGGGCCGGTGTTCGTCGCGGTGCTGCTGGCCGAACTTCCCGAGGGCGAGGCGCGCGAGGCGCTCGTGCGATCGATTACATCCTGTGTCGCAAATCAGACCGGACGGACGGACGAGCGGGTTCATGTTGAATTCAAGCCCGCCGCGCGGGGCCGCCAGGCCTTCGGCGGCTCGCTGGTGCGCTGAACATGGCCGACTTCTCGATGCGTCCGGCACCCGATGCGCAGGAAACCCGCCAGTTGCTGGCCGACGCCGGCCTGCCCGATGCCGACCTGACCGAGGCGCACTTCGCCAACTTCATCGGCGCCTACGAGCACGGCCGGCTGATCGGCGTGGCCGGCCTGGAATGGCACGACGGCACACCGCTGCTGCGTTCGCTCGCCGTGGAGAAAACCATGCGCCACCGCGGCCTGGGCCATCAGTTGATGAACACGCTTGAAGCGCGGGCGCGGCGCGAAGGCGCACAGGAAATCTACCTGCTGACGCTCAACGCGGCGCCGTATTTCCTGCGCATGGGCTACGGCATGCGCCCGCGCGAGATGGCGCCAACCGCGCTCAAAACCGCCAGCCAATTCAGCACGCTCTGCCCATCGACGGCAACGCTGATGGTCAAGCCCCTCACCTGACCGTTCGCAAAAGGAGGCAACATGAAACGCGTTACCGGCATCGGCGGCATCTTCTTCAAGGCGAAGGATCCGGCGACGCTACGCGCCTGGTACAAGCGCCACCTGGGCATCGACGTGCAGGACTGGGGCGGCACCGGCTTTCGCTGGGCCGACGAGGGCGAACGGGCCAAGGACGGGCAGACGGTGTGGACGATTTTCGATCCCGACTCAAAGTACTTCGAGCCGACCACCGCGCCGTTCATGGTCAACTACCGCGTCGACAACCTGCACGCGCTGATCGCGGCGCTGCGCGCCGAAGGCTGCAAGGTCGATGACAAGGTCGAGGAATCCGAGTACGGCAAGTTCGGCTGGGTGACCGACCCCGAGGGCCAGCGCATCGAATTGTGGGAACCGCCGCCGGGGGGCTAGCACTGCACCTTGGCCTCCGGCCTGACCGATGGAAATCCCGTGGGACGCCGGGGTAGGATGTTGTCCCATTGCTCGTTGTGCATTGAGGTGCGTTGCCGAATGCGCGGATAGTCGCGTTTACACCGTGTCGCGCGATCGGCTCAGTTTGCCTGGCCCTTCCCCGGGCTTGGCCCGGGGTCCAAGTAGGTTTGGGCTTTCCCCCAACGTGATCAGGCGAATTGCAACTTGGACCCCGGCCTGCGCCGGGGCAGGAATGACTGGATTCAATTCCGCCCGGTCGTTTTTTCCAGCCGCCTGAGAAACACCACCATTTCCTTGGCCGCCTGCTTGTCGCCCTGCGCCTCGGCCGCGGCGATGCCCTCGCGATAGGCCGCCATTGCGGCAGCGGCGTCTCCGACTTCGGTCAGCGCCTTGCCGTAGAGCTTCCACGCCGCCGAGTAGCGCGGGTTCTGCCGCACCGCCTCGGCCAGGTGCGCCACGGCGCGCGTGGCTTCGCCGGCCTTGAGGTACTCGTTGCCGAGCGAAAAACGCAGCAGCGGCGAATCCTTGCCGGCGGCGAGCATTTTCTCGAAGTTGTCGGTGATGGCCATGGCGACGGGGGATTTTCGCTATTATGACCGCCGACCCGAATCTGCCTGGAGGCGTCCTTGAATTCCATTTTCCGCGCGTGTTTCCTGTTCGTCTTCGCCCTTGCCGTGGCGCAGCCGGCGCTGGCCCAGAAAGGCCGCGAAATCGCCATCGGCTTGCAGGCGGCCATCACCTCGATGGACCCGCATTTCCACAACCTGTCGCCCAACAACAGCCTGCACCGGCATGTGTTTGAACCGCTGATCGCGATGGACGCCAACGGCAAGCCGCAACCGGCGCTGGCCACCTCGTGGAAGGCGATCAATGACACGACCTGGGAATTGAAGCTGCGCAAAAACGTGCGTTTCCACGACGGCTCGCCCTTCACCGCCGAAGATGTGCTGTTCACCTTCAAGCGCATTCCCAACGTGCCGAACAGCCCGTCCTCGTTCGCCACCTTCACCAAGCCGATCGTCGAGGCCAAGGCCACCGATCCGCATACCCTGGTGCTCAAGACCGCGTCGCCGCACGTGCTGCTGCCTTCCGACCTGAGCTCGGTGCGCATCGTCTCGAAGCTCAATGGCGAGAAGGCCAACACCGAGGACTACAACTCGGGCAAGGCGGCCATCGGCACCGGCCCCTACAAGTACGCCGAATACGTGCCCAACCAGCGCGTGGTGCTCAAGGCCAACTATGGCTACTGGGGCGGCGAGGAGCCGTGGGACAAGATCACCTTCAAGATGCTGCCGACGCCGGCCGCGCGCGTGGCGGCGCTGCTTTCCGGCGACGTGCAGATGATCGAGACCGTGCCCACCGCCGACATCGCCAAGCTGGCCACCGATGCGCGCCTTTCGCTGGTCGACAAGGTTTCCAACCGGGTGATCTTCCTGCACCTCAATCAATCGACCGACAAGGCGCCGCCCTTCGTTGCGGCCAAGGACGGCAAGCCGCTGGAGAAAAACCCGTTCCGCGACGTGCGCGTGCGCAAGGCCTTGTCGATGGCGATCCAGCGCGACGCGATCGCCGAGCGCATCATGGAAAAGCGCGCCGTGCCGGCCTCGCAGCTGCTCGCCGATTCGTTCTTCGGCACCAGCCGCAAGTTGAAGCCGATGAAGTTCGATCCCGAGGGCGCGAAGAAGCTGCTTGCCGAAGCGGGCTACCCGAACGGCTTCGCGCTGACCATCCACGGCCCGAACAACCGCTACATCAACGACGAGAAAGTCGCGCAGGCGATCGCGCAGATGTTCAGCCGCATCGGCCTGGACGTAAAGGTCGAGACCATGCCCGCCTCGGTGTATTTCAACCGCGCCACCAAGCTCGAGTTCGGCGTGATGCTCTTGGGCTGGGGCACCGAATCGAACGAGCAGGGCTCGGCGATGCGCTCGCTGCTGGCCACCTACAACCCGGACAAGGGCATGGGCGTGACCAACCGCGGACGTTATTCCAACCCGGCTTTCGACAAGATGCTCGCCGATGCGCTGGTGACGATGGACGACAAGAAGCGCGAAGGCCTGATCCAGCAGGCGGCCGAGGCGGTAATGGGCGACGTGGGGCTGATTCCGATCCACTACGAAGTGTCCACCTGGGCGACCACCAAGGCGATGAAGTACAACGCGCGGGTCGATCAGTACACGCTGGCCAGCGACCTGAAGCCGGTGAA
>DASUDU010000102.1:0-3836 GCA_036275435.1 Usitatibacteraceae bacterium
GGGACTGTCCTCGGCGATCTTCACCATGGACATGCGCGAGGCCGAACGCTTCGTCGCCGCTTCCGGCTCCGACTGCGGCATCGCCAATGTCAATATTGGCACCTCCGGGGCCGAGATCGGCGGCGCGTTCGGCGGCGAGAAGGAGACCGGAGGCGGCCGGGAGTCCGGCTCCGACAGCTGGAAGGCATATATGCGGCGCTCCACCAACACCGTCAACTACTCGACCGCCTTGCCGTTGGCGCAGGGCATCAAGTTTGAGCTTTGAACGGGTTCGTTCACGAAGGATGATGCAAAAAACTCGTTGACTGGCGGGCGTTTCCAGGCGAATAGCCGTGAAGTGGCCCGCCAGTGCTTGGGTTTTTCCGCAGGTCATGGCATAGCCAGAAGCTGGTCCCGCTGTGCGGGTTGCGCTTCCCGCGCCTACCCGGCGGTCGGGCGGATCGGGTAATCGCACGCCACAGCAAAGCCGGCCGCCAACTTCCTGTAAGGCGATTGCCGCGGGTGCGACCCAACGCGCACGCCAGCGCCACCGGCGCCGCGTTCAAACCCTACAGGAGATACTCATGAAAACACCCAGCAAATTGTTGATCGGCTCGCTGTTTGCGGCGCTGATCAGCTTCGCGCAACCGGCCCTGGCAGACCTCAACGCCGAGGATATCTCGCGCTTCGTCAAGATGTGCGACAGCAACAAGGACGGCATGATTTCCAAGGACGAAGTCATGAAACGCGCCGCGATGGCCTTCGACAAGATGGACACAGCCAAGAAGGGCATGGCCGACGACAAGAAGACCATTGCCTTCCTCGCCGAGTTGTCGAAGACCGACGGCAGCAACGGCACGATGGTTTCGCGCGCCGACTTCATGAAGCGCATCGAGGGCGCCTGGGCCAAGGCCGACACCGCGAAAAAGGGCATGATCGATTCCAAGCAGGCGATGCTGTTCCTGCAGGAACTGATGAGAAGCGGCAGCTGAAGGCAGGTTCGCGCAAGGACTTCCGGCCGGAATGCGCGCGCGTGGAAGGTCCTGAAGGGGCGGGCGTGCCGCCGCAAGCAGCAGCGGCCGCGGGAACGGCACGTCGGCAACTTCCCGCGGCCCAATTTGCCGCGGCGTCTGCCTAGATTGCTCGGGCGAGGCGTTCGGCCGCGCCGATGTAGCTCGACGGCGTCAAGGCCAGCAAGGCCTGTCGGTCAGCGTCCGGAATGGGCAGCGACGCGATGAAGCGATGCAGCGTTTCGCGATCGATGCCGCCCTTGCCGCGGGTCAGCTCCTTGAGCTGCTCGTAGGCATCGTCGATGCCGTGCTTTCTCATCACGGTCTGGATCGGCTCGGCGAGCAGGTCCCAGTTGCGCTCGAGGTCATCGGCCAGCGCGGCGGCATTGACCTCCAGTTTATCGAGCCCGCGTGCCAGCGCATCGTAGGCGAGCACGGCATAACCGAGCGCCACGCCCATGTTGCGCAGCACCGTCGAGTCGGTCAAGTCGCGCTGCCAGCGTGAAATCGGCAGCTTGTCGGCAAGGTGGCGCAGCAGCGCGTTGGCGAGGCCAAGGTTCCCCTCGGAATTTTCGAAATCGATGGGATTGACCTTGTGCGGCATGGTCGACGAGCCGACTTCGCCCGCCTTGACACGCTGGCGGAAATATCCCAGCGACACGTAGCCCCAGAGGTCGCGATCCAGGTCGATGAGAATCGTGTTGATGCGCGCCAGCGCGTCGAAATACGCCGCCATGCCGTCATGCGGCTCGATCTGGATCGTGTAGGGATTGTGTACCAGTCCCAGAGCCTCGACGAAGCGCTTCGAAAACGCCGGCCAGTCGACAGCCGGGTAGGCCGCGATGTGCGCATTGTAGTTTCCGACCGCGCCGTTGATCTTTCCCGGAAGCTCGATTCGGGCAAACGAGTCGACTGCCCTGTCCAGTCGATGGGCGACATTGGCCAGTTCCTTGCCCAGGGTCGTCGGCGTCGCCGGCTGGCCGTGGGTGCGCGCCATCATCGGCAGCGCGGCATGCGCATGGGCCATCTCTGCGAGGCGCCGGCGAACGCCCTGCAGCGCGGGAAGCAGCACGCCGGTTCGAGCGGCAGCGAGCATCAGCCCGTGTGCCAGGTTGTTGATGTCCTCAGAGGTGCAGGCGAAGTGGATGAACGACTCGACGCGCCGCACTTCCGGGTTGGCGGCGAAGCGTTCGCGCAGCCAGTATTCGACCGCCTTCACATCGTGGTTGGTCGTCGCCTCGATGGCCTTGACGCGACTGGCGTCAGCGACCGAAAAATCCGCTGCCGCGGCGCGCAGCTCCGCGATCGATGCGGCAGACAGCGCCGGGCACTCGGCGATGTCGGTTGCGCCCGCCAGCGCAAGCAGCCATTCCACCTCGACGTGAACGCGAAAGCGAATCAGCGCGTATTCGCTGAACAGGCCGCGCAGTGCGGCCGTCTTGCGCCCGTATCGGCCGTCGAGCGGATTGAGCGCGGTCAGCGGCGAAAGCTCGAGCAGCTGCTCGGCGGCAGGGGCTTGCATGATGGACGATCCGATCGGGAATACGAGCGAAATTTTATCATGGGGTGTTGCATTGAGTCCCGTTTTCCAGAGGGGAAAGCCACCCCGGTGCGTGTCCGCCGCCAACTGCGCGATGCTATACTCGGCGACACAAAAACAACATGGCGCCTGTGCATCGAGGCGCTGCCGGCGCAACGAGCAACGGGATTTATTGATGAAGCTTGTCGCATCCTTGACCAGCCCATATGCGCGCAAAGTGCGCATCGTCATGGCGGAAAAACGCATCGAGTGCGAATTCGTTGCGGAAAACGTCTGGAGCGCCGAAACCCAAGTGGGACTGTTCAATCCGCTGGGCAAGATCCCGGTGCTGATCCTCGACGACGGCCTGGCGCTGTATGACTCCCGGGTCATTGCCGAGTACCTCGACGGCATTTCGCCGGTTTCGCGCCTGCTGCCCGACAACGGCCGCGAGCGCATCCTGGTCAAGCGCTGGGAGGCGCTGGGCGATGGCATCATGGACGCCGGAATTGCGGTGTTCCTCGAACGCAAGCGGATTCCGGAATTGCAAAGCGCGGAATGGATTGCGCGTCAGCGCGGCAAGGTCGAAGCGGCCATCGAGGTCGCGGCGCGCGACCTCGGAGAACGCGACTGGTGCCACGGGGTCGGCCTGACGCTCGCGGACATTTCGCTGGCCTGCGCGCTGCTTTGGCTGGAGTTCCGCCTGCCGGAATTCGGCTGGCGCGCGCAACACGCCAATCTGGCGGCGTGGATCAAGCGGCTCGAATCGCGCACGTCGTTCGCAGACACCATTCCGCGCGCCTGACCGGCAGGGGTCAGGCGATGATTCCCCCGCCCAGGCACACCTCGCCGTCGTAGATCACCGCAGACTGGCCCGGTGTAACCGCCCATTGCGGCTCGGCAAACTCGAGCGAAAACCCGGGGTCGGTGTTGCCGCTCAGGCGGCAGGCAGCGTCGTGCTGGCGATAGCGCGTCTTGGCCGAACAAGCGCCATCCGGCGGGGGGTACCCGGCAATCCATGACGGATCGATGGCCCGCAGCGTTCGGGTCAGCAAGCGCGGATGGTCATGGCCCTGTACGACCACCAGGCGGTTGCGCGCAAGGTCCTTTTGCGCGACAAACCACGGCTCGCCCGAGGCCTCGCGGCGACCGCCAATGCCCAGGCCCTGCCGCTGGCCAATCGTGTAGTACATGAGCCCTTCATGGCGGCCGACCGAGGCGCCATCGGCGTCGACCATGTCTCCGGGCTCCCGCGGCAGGTAGCGCTGCAGGAACTGGCGAAATGGCCGCTCGCCGATGAAGCAGATGCCGGTGGAATCCTTCTTTGC
>DASUDU010000103.1:0-7046 GCA_036275435.1 Usitatibacteraceae bacterium
GCGGCAACCGCGGCGAGGCTGTCGCGCACCATCGTCGCCGTGTCGTTGAGGCTGATCGTGATGTCGGTCTTCAGTTGCGGGGTGCCGCCGCCGAGCAGCTGGTAGAGCGGCACGCCGTAGCTGCGCGCGCGCAGGTCGAACAGGGCGATCTCCAGCGCGGCCTTCAGGCTGCTGTTGTGCACCAGCCCGTGCTGCACGGTTCCGAGCAGGGCGTTGAAATCGGCCAGCTCGCGGCCGAGCAATTGCGGCGCGAGGATCGCCAGCCCGGCACGCATCGAGCCGAGCGTATCGCCGGTGATCAGCGCGGTGGGCGGGGCCTCGCCGAAGCCTTTCAGGCCCTGGTCGGTTTCAACGACCAGCACCAGGTCGTGCACTTGGTGCACCGTGCGCAGGGCGGTCTTGAAGGGGACGTTCAGCCGGACCTTGATTTCGCCGGCAAGGATGCGCTGGATTTTCATCGGGCGGGGACGGGGCAGATCGCCATTGTGCCGCGTTTCGTGCAGCCGAAAAAACCCGCTCCCCGTCCGCCGCTAGCCGAACCGGTAGGCATCCATCGCCAGGGCGTTGCCTTCGAAACCGGAAAACACGCGCTCGGCATGCGCGTCGCCGGCCGCACCGAGGGCAACGAACAGCGGCAGGAAATGCTCGTCGGTCGGGTGTGCGCGCTCGGCCTCGGGCGCGCGCTCGCGATAGGCCAGCAGATCCTCGATGGCGCCCTGCGCAAGGCGCTCGAACACCCACGCCTGGAAATTCCGTGCGTAGGCCAGCGGCTGGTGCTGGCCGCGCGAGCGCATCCAGTCGGACAGGTTGTGCGTCAGGTGGCCCGAGCCGATGACCAGGACCCCCTCGGCGGCAAGCGGGGCGAGCGCCCGGCCGACTTCGTGGTGGTGGCGCGGCCCGCGTCCCGGCTGCACGGAAAGCTGCACCACGGGAACATCCGCATCCGGATACATTTGCCGCAACGGCACCCAGGTGCCGTGGTCCAGGCCGCGGCAGCCGTCGACGCCGGCGGTGATGCCGGCGCTCTTGAGCAGGCCGGCCGCCCGTGCAGCGAGTTCCGGCGCGCCGGGTGCGGCGTAGCGGATTGCGTAGAGCGCATCGGGAAATCCGCCGAAATCGTGGATCGTTTCCGGATGGGCGTTGCCGGAGAGCATCGGCAGGTTGCCTTCCCAGTGCGCGGTCGCCACCAGCAACGCGCGCGGCCGCGGGATGGTCCGTGCCAGCGTTGCCCACGCCGCGCCGGCGGCTCCGGGCTGCACGGCGTGCAGGGGCGAGCCGTGCGAGATGAACAATGTGGGCAGCACTGGCATGGCTGTTTCCGGTTCGCTGGCGGGCTACTTGGCCAGGCCTTCGGCCTTGAGCGCCTCGTGTACCTTCGGCCGTGCCGCAACGCGCGCCTGGTAGGCCGACAGCACCGGCCACTTGGCCAAGTCCAGGCCGACCCATTGGCACCAGTTGAGCACGGTAAAGAGGTAACCGTCGGCGACGGTGAACTGTTCACCCGTCAGCCAAGTGCGGCCGGACAACTGCGTCGACAGGTAATCGAAACGCTTGGCGAGCTTGTCGCGGAAATTCGCCTTGGCAGCGGCGTCGAGGGCATCGTCGAACAGCGGGCTGAAGCCCTTGTGCAGCTCGGAGGTAATGAAGTTGAGCCATTCCTGCAGCCGGTAGCGCGCCAGGCTGCCTGCCGCGGGTGCCAGCATCGATTCCGGCTTCAAGTCGGCGATGTACTGCACGATCGCCGGGCCCTCGGTGAGGACCTCGCCCGAATCGAGTTGCAACGCGGGCACCGAACCCTTGGGATTGATCGCGAGGAAGTCGCCGCCGCCGGCCAGTGTCTTGGCCTTGAGGTCGACGCGTTGGGCCTCGAAGGGCAGGCCGGCTTCCATGAGCGCAATGCGCGGCGACAGGGAGCAGGCGGCAGGGGAGAAATACAGTTTCATGGAGATTCCTTTGAAATTTGAAGGGTGGAACGGGTGCTACGCGTAGCGCGGCTTGATGAGCGTGAACTTGCCGTCGCCGAGCAGGGCCATGACCAGGGCGGTCGCGGCGAGGAATGCCGGGTATTCCCAGCCGCCGTTGGGCGCGCTGAACAGCCAGCCGTTGCCCGCGTGCGCCCAGGTCGCGCCCAGAAGAATCGGCACCAGCGCCAGCGCGACCCAGCGTGCATAGACGCCGCCCAGGATCAACAGGCCGCCGATCAACTCGGCGCCAAAGGTCAGGTATGCCAGCGGCCCGGGCAGGCCGATGGACTCGAAGAATTTCACCGTACCCGGCAGGGTGAAAACCAGGTACTTGAGCAGGGCGTGGGCGATGAACATGACGCCGAGCGTCACGCGCAGCAGCGTCGCGGCGTACGGAGCGGTGCGGGAATCGATCATGGTTGGGTTCCTTTGCATGAATGCGGATCGGGTTGAAGGATGGTGCATGGCGCCTATTCTTCACCTTGCGGTTTCCGGGATAAATGGTGTCATTCGCATAATATTCATCTGTTTTTTGCAATAATAGAAAAATCCCCCGGTCGCGGGCATCTGCGCATCCCTGCTCCCGACCCAGCGTGTTGCCTAGGATCCGCCCATGGCCTTCGACCGCCTCCATGCCATGACCGTGTTCGTGCACGTCGTCGAACAGGGCGGCTTTGCGCGCGCAGCCGAGCGGCTCGACCTGTCCGCATCGGCCGCGTCGCGGCGCGTCGCGGAACTGGAAAGCCATCTCGGTGCGCGGCTGCTCAACCGCACCACGCGGCGACTTTCGCTCACCGAGGCGGGACAGGCATTCCACGAGCGCGCCATCCAGCTGCTTGCCGACCTCGAGGAAGCCGAAGCCACCGCCGCGTCGGCGACCGCGCGGCCCAAGGGAACCATCAAGCTCACCTGCTCGGTGGCCTTCGGCGTGCGACACCTCGCCCCGGCCATTGGCGCATTCCAGGCTGTGCATCCGGAGGTGCTGTTCGATGTCTCGCTTTCCGACCGCTTCGTCGACCTGGTTGAAGAGGGTGTCGACCTGGCGGTGCGCATCGGCGAACTGGGAAACCCGGCGCTGGTGGCGCGTCGCATCGGGCAGATGCGGCTGGTCGCCTGCGCGGCGCCGGCATACCTGCAACGCCACGGTACGCCGCGGCGGCCCGAGGACCTCGTGCGGCACAATTGCCTGTCCTACGAGTACGCCCCGACCAAGGGCCAATGGCGCTTCTTCGACCGCAAGGGCACCGAGCGGCGCGTCAGGATCGCCGGCAGCGTGCATGCCAACAGCGGCGAAATGCTCGCATCGATCGCGGCCGAGGGGGTCGGTATCGCCCTGGAGCCGGATTTCATCGTCAACCCGCTGATCGCCGCCGGCCGGCTGGTGCCGATCCTCAAGTCCCATCCGGTTCCGGAAACGGGAATCTACGCGGTGTACCCGAGCCGCCGCCACCTGTCCGCTAAGGTGCGCGCGTTCGTCGACTTCCTTGCCCAGCGCTTTGGCCGCCAGTGCGACTGGTGCTGACGTCCTACAGTTCCTCGGAGGCCGCGGCGTCGAGCCAGACGTCGAGGTCATACAGCGCGTCATCGAACGAGCTGAAGCGGTTTGCCTCGCCCAGCCGGGTGAGAAAGCCGCTGCGCTGCATCAGCGACAGCGGTTGCTCATTGACCCCGGTGATGATCATCCGCGTGCCGCACTTTTTCGCGCGGCTGAGCACGCCGTCCAGCGCATCCATCCCGGTGGTATCGAGGTTGATCAGCTTCTCCAGGTCGAGAATCAGCACCTTCGGCAGCGCACGCGCCGGGTCGAGCAGGAATTCGACCTTGTTGACCGCGCCGAAAAACAGCGCGCCATACACGCGGTAGGCGCGCACCGCGCCGCCCTCGACCTGGGAGCGGTCGTATGGCAGTTCGATGTCATCGACCCGGGTCAGCGACGAGATGCGGTAGATGAAGAACAGGCTGGCCAGGACCAGCCCGACTTCGACCGCGACCACCAGGTCGAAGACCACCGTCAGGCAGAAAGTGACTAGCAAAGTGGAGCGGTAGAACACGGAGTACTGGCGCAATCTGGCGAATTCCGCCCAGTCGCCCATGTTGATGGCCACCCACACCAGCACCGCCGCGAGCGCTGCCAGCGGAATGTGCACCGCGAATGGCGCCGCGGCGAGCACGATCAACAGCAGGGTGATGGCGTGCACGATGCCGGCCACCGGGGTGCGCGCGCCGCTTTTGACATTGGTAACGGTGCGCGCGATGGTCCCGGTTGCGGCGATACCGCCGAAAAACGGCGTGAAAAAGTTCGCCACGCCCTGCGCCATCAGCTCCTGGTTCGGATCATGGCGATCGTCGATCATGCCGTCAGCCACCCGCGCGCAGAGCAACGACTCGATCGCGCCGAGCAATGCGATGGCCAATGTCGGTGCGACGAGGTTCTGCGCCGTCTCCCAGTCAAACGTGGGCACGGTCGGCATCGGCAGTCCGCGCGGCAGTTCGCCGAAGCGCGTGCCGATGGTCTCGACCGGCAATTCGAACATCTTCACGGCGAAGCCCCAGACGACGAGCACCACCAGGGTGGACGGAAAGCGAACGGCAATGCGCTGCCAGCGCTTCGGGTAGCTTTTCGAGGAGACCGGCCATATCGCGATCAGCGCCAGCGAACTGGCGCCGATGATCAGCGCGGCAAGGTTGATGTGGCTGATGGCCGCGCCGATCGCCTTGAGCTGCGAAAAGAAATTCGACGGCATCTTGTCGATCGGCAGGCCGAGAAAGTCCTTGACCTGCGACAGCCCGATGATCACCGCGATGCCCGCGGTAAAGCCGATGATGATCGACACCGGGACAAAGCGCACCAGGTTGCCCATGCGAAAAGCGCCCATGGCGAACAGCAGCACACCGGCCATCGAGGTGGCGATCAGCAGGTTGGCAATGCCGTATCGTTCGACGATCGCATAGAGCAGCGCGACGAAGGCACCGGCCGGACCGCCGATCTGCACCCGTGAACCGCCCAGCGCGGAGATCAGGAAACCGGCGACGATGGCGGTGACGATGCCGTGCTCCGGACGCGCGCCCGAGGCAATGCCGAAGGCGATGGCCAGCGGCAGCGCAACGATGCCGACCGTAACGCCGGCGGCCAGATCGGCGCGCAGGTCGGCTGCCTGGTAGCCCTTCAGGTGCGTGACCAGCCGCGGATGGAAGCGAATCTTCTTCAGGAATTCCGGCATCAGGAGCGTGCGCAAGGGAAGATCCGGCGCACCCGGCTATCTTACCCGCGCGGCCCTTGCGCCACCCATTTGAGCAGCGCGTCCTGTGCCGCCTGCGCGAGGCCGGCGTTGTCGTGGTTGATCATCAGCACGACGATCCAGCGGCGGCCGTTTTGATCCAGAACGAAGCCGGCCAGCGCGCGCACGTCGTTGAGCGTGCCGCCCTTTATGTGCGCCTGCCCGGCCACCGCCTCCCCCCGCACGCGGCGGCGCATCGTGCCGTCGACGCCGGCCAGCGCCATCGAGGAAATGAACTCCGGCATGACGCTCGAACGCCAGGCGGCATCGAGCATTTGCGCCAGGGTCGATGCACTGATGCGCTCATTTCGGGACAGGCCGGAGCCGTTTTCAACGACCAGCTCGGGGGCGGGTATACCCTTGCCCGAAAGCCAGGCGCGCACGCGCAGTGTCGAGCGCGCGACGCTGGCCGGCTCGCTGCCGTCGGCCGACAGCGCGAGATACAACTGGCGAGCCATGACGTTGTTGGAGAACTTGTTGATGTCGCGCACGATTTCGGCGAGCGCCGGTGACTCGCTGGTCGCGATGACCGCTGCGTCCCTGGGCAGCGGCGCGACCCGGACCGCGCCGCCCCAGCTGCCGCCGAGGTCGCGCCAGGCCTGCGCGAACAGGCCGCCGACGTGGCGCGGATGATCCAGCAGCGACAGGCTCCAGCTGCGCTCGCCGCAGCTTTTCGGGTAATTGCCGGTGAAACTGACGCGCACGGCGAGGGCGCTCGGGTGCTGCACGTCGAGCACCACGCGATCGCGCCATTCGCCGCACAATCCTTCGGTGGGGCGCATGCGGTTGACGACTTCGAGTTGCACCGGCTTATGTTCCGGGACGATGGCAACCCCGCGTCCATCGATGGTCGGCGCAAACAGGAAACGCACGACCTTGTAGTTGACCAGCAACGCGTCGGGCCCGACGTTGTAGGCCTTGAGCGGCTCGCCGTCGAATTGCGCCGGGTTGTGGCTGATGGCTTCGAACAGGCTGGTGTCGAGCACCAGGTCGCCCTTGATCGTGACGAGCCCGCGATCCTTGAGCTGTTTGATGAGCGCCGCAAAGCGCTCGCCGGTTAGTTTCGGATCGCCGCTGCCGCGCAAGCCGAGGTCTCCGCCAAGCGTGCCACCGCGCACTTCCCCCAGGGCCAGCACCTCGGTCTTCCAGGTGTAGGCGGGGCCCAACAATTCGAGTCCGGCGTATGTGGTCAGCAGTTTGATGACCGAGGCCGGATTCATCGGCTTGTCGGCGTTGCGCGCGATCAGGTTCTCACGCGCGCCGGCCTCCCGGACGACGATAGCGACGTGTTCGGCCGGGATCTGCGCGCGGGCCAGAATGTCGGTCACCGCAGCCGGCAGCTTTGGCGCAGTACCCTCCTGCGCGGCCGCGATGAGCGGCAGGAGCAGCGCCATCCAGGCCAGGCGGCGGGTCATGGCAGCGCATCGAGCACGGCGCGCGTGGCATCGACCAACAGGCCGAACTCGGCATCCGTGGCGACGTACGGCGGCATGAAATAGACCGTGTTGCCGATTGGCCGCAACAGCACACCGTGGCCCAGCGCAGCTTCGAAAAAGCGCCGGCTGAAGTTGACGCCGGGTTCGCGCACCTCGAAGGCCCAGATCATCCCCATGTGGCGAAAGCCGCACACGCGCGGGTGCGCGGCCAGCGGCGCGGCCAGCGCGCTCCAGCGCGCCGCGCGCGCGCGGTTGGCGGCGATGACGTCGTCCTCGGCGAAGATGTCGAGCGTGGCCAGCGCCGCGCGGCAGGCCAGCGCGCTGCCGGTGTACGAGTGCGAGTGCAGAAACCCGCGCGCCGTGTCGTC
>DASUDU010000104.1:0-2602 GCA_036275435.1 Usitatibacteraceae bacterium
TTGGCGTGGACTGCGCCGCAGCGGACGATTATACGGGCCGCTGCACGGCGGCTTTCAGCGGGGCGGGTTGCCTGCCATCCCGGCAGCCGCGCGCGCAGCCGCGATCCGCTCATCCGTGTCGGGGTGCGTCGACAGGTAGTCGGAGAGGCCGCCCTTGCGGCGCGCGGATTCCCCACGACCGCCGGGCTCCTTGTGGTCATCAGCGGTGGATTCGGCATTTGCCCGCCGGTCGGCATGGATCGACGCCTCGAGCGCCTGCATGGCCGACGCGAAATCGGCGGGCGAAGCGCCGCTGTTGCGCAACAGATCAAAGGCAAAACGATCCGCCTCGCGCTCGAAATCGCGCGAGAACCCGGTATGCACCAGCGTCGTCGGCAGCGTGGCCGCAACACCGGCCACCGAGGAGGCATCGCCGAAGATCGCCATCGACACCAACGCCACGATCGAGTTCTGCAACACCAGGCGCATCGAGTGGCGGCGCTCGACGTGGCCGAGTTCGTGCGCCAGCACCGCAGCAATCAGACGGTCCGCGTCCGCGCCGTCCGGCGGCCGGGACTTGGCGCGCGCGGCGTCCATGGCCTCGACCAGCTGGTCGGTCAGCACGACGACTCCGCCTGGCAGCGCGAAGGCGTTGGCGCCGACGAAATCGGCGGCATGGCGGAATTCGAGGCGGACCTCGCGGGGCAGTCCGGAAAGGTCGCGCAGACGCGCAAACTCGGCGGCAAGGCGGGTACGTCGCTGCACCGGCAGGCGCGTCGCCTGCAACAGCCAGCGGTCGGCCGATGCGAGCACCTCCTCGGCGATGCCCGATTCGATGCGCATCGGCATCTGCTGTGCAATCACCCGCGCGGCCCACGGCACGCCGTGCCGATAGCCGAGAAACAGCGCCAGCATCAGGCCGGCAAGCGAGAGCAGCACAAACGGCAGGTGCTGCTCGAGCCGGTACGCAAGGGTCTGGGAGCGCGGCAGCCCGAGCAGTTGTTCAACCGCGGCGAAGTCCGAACTGGTCAGCAGGGCGCCGCCGGGCAGCTCGATGCGCTGCGGCGCCGAACCGACGCGCGGCACAATGCGCGCGTCTTCAGCGCGGAATTCCGCGATCGGCGCGCCGTCCGTCACGACGATGCGACCGGCCGTGACATGCACTTGGACCGCGCGCTTGCGCGAGGTCTTGCCATCGAAATAATCGGCGTCGAAGGAGCCCATCGCGCCTACAGGGAGAGGTCCACGTCGAACATCTCGCCGATTTCCTCGCCGGTTGCCGCCACGTCCTGTCCGCGTTGCTCGAGGTACTGCTCGAGGCTGCCGTGTGCAACCAGCATGAGGCAGCTGGCGCGATAGCGCGCAACGCGAACGGCGGCCCAGGGAATGAGCAAGCCGAAGCTGACGCTGATGGCCAGGATGTTGACCCCATAAAGCTTGGCCAGGTCGACCGCCGAAAGCACGCTGTGGAACCCGACGCCGCCGGCGAGCGAGGTGCGATTGAACACCAGGTTCCCGACTCGCGAACGCAGGTAGCCGATGGCAGCGGCACCGGCGATGACGTAGGCGAGCAGGAAGATGATCGCACCCAGCACCGGTACGAACAGGGCCATCATGCCGACCATGCCAAAACAGACAAGCGCCACAATGCCGATCAGGTAGGCCTTGAGGTACAACTTGTAGAACGCGCCGATTCCTGCATCGATGGCAAAGGCGGCGCCGCCATAGCTGGAGCGGTTGATGTGCACGCGCTTGAGCGCGCCGAACACGTACGGGTAGGCAAGCAGAAGGATCAGGGAGGGCGCGAACAGCCCCAGCCATTGCGCGGTTCCGAGCTTGGTTTGCCCCGGCTCGAACTCCGGCGTCAGGTACAGCGCGGCGACGGCTCCGAGGAGGAACGGCCAGACCGCAAGCAGGACGTCGCGCGTTGCGGTGACGTTGCGGAATCGAAGGTTGCGGTAGCTCGAATAGCGCGCGTTGAAGGCGAACGATCGCGCGATGAACCACGGCGCAACCAGCACCAGCGCGGCAAACAGGGCCTGGCCCAGGCGCGGCGATGCATAGCTGGCTGCCGAATAGGCGGCAAACGCGACGAAGGCGATGAGCCGCCCCTTGAGGATGGCGATCGGGTCGGCGTGGTACTCGAAGTTGGCACCGGCAACCCAAGTGTGGCCGTAAAAATAGCGCTTCTTGCGCACCTTGGCCCACGCCGAGTAAATGCCCAGTGTGAGGACAGTCAGGAACAGGTTGACAATCCAGATGCCGAAGTACTCCGCGCCGCTGCCGGTGAAGCTGAACGGATGGTGCTCGCGTACGGGTTCTGCGGGAACGGCCGGCGGCTCCGCAGTGGCCGCAAACGGCAAAGGCGGCGGAGTTGCCGCAGAGTCGTACTGGATCGGTTCCAAGCCACCCCCGAAATCACCGCACTGCGGATTGTTGTCTTTTTGATCGCGCGATTCTAAGCGGAAAAATGTCCGTGAAGCCTCAGTTCGCCTTGCGCGGACTGACGTACATCATGATCCGGGCCATGACGACAACTTCATCGGCCGCATTGCGTACTTCAACCACGGCTTCAACATCGCGCGCGGGCCCCTCGGCATAGTCTGCGGTGGCGGCATGTGCG
>DASUDU010000105.1:0-11807 GCA_036275435.1 Usitatibacteraceae bacterium
AGGATGCCGGCCAGCGCCGTGCCGTTCATCACCGGCACATGCGTGATGTGCAGCTCGGTCATCAGGCCGCGCAGGTGATCGACGGTGTCCTCGGGGCGCGCCACCGGCGGGTTGGCTTTCATGATGGCGTCGGCGCGTGAGTCGAGCAGCTTGTCACCCAGCGTGTTGAGGCCATGCAGCAATTCCTTGAGCGTGATCAGGCCGACCATTTGCTCGCCGTCGAGAACCAGCATGGAACTGACCGCGTGCCGCGCCATTTCGGCGACCGCCTCGCGCACCGCTGTTTCAGGGCTGACCGAGTAGATGCCCTTGCGCGTCGACTGGCGCGCCTTGTCGGAAAGCAGTTCGGCTACGGTGGAAGTGGTCATCGGCGAATGGCGCGGGCGCAGGTTTGCGGACATGCGCAGCATAGCAAACGGGCTCCGTACCCGCCAGACAGCATGGTCAAGTCCGGCAGGAATCGCTACTTGATGACGCGCAGGTTTCCGCGCGGCGGCGCCTTGGGCTTGTCGGGCGGGTCGCCCTGGTCCCCGGCGCCGTTGCGCAGGGGTCCCGGACCCGGCGACGTGGCGGGCGGGACCGCGCTCAGCGGCGCGGCCTGGGTTCCGGCGGCCGGCGGGGCGTCCTCGTTTTCGAAGTACATGCCGCGGCCGTTTTCGCGCGCGAACACCGCCTGCACGGCATGCACCGGAATGGCGATTTCGCGCGACACGCCGTTGAAGCGCGCCGAGAACTGGATGAGGTCGTTGCCGATGGTCAGGTTGCGCGTTGCCGCCTGGCTGACCGACAGGACAATCTCGCCGTTCTTGACATACTCCATCGGCACGCGCGTCGAGGCGTCGACCCGGATGTTCAGGTACGGCGTGTAGCCGCAATCCGCGCACCACTCGTAAATCGCGCGGATGAAGTACGGCTTGGTGGAAAGTTCGGCCACGATGGAAATGCCCGGGCGATGAAGCGGTGCCGTCCCGGGAACGGGACGGCCTGGGCGCTACTTGCGCATCGCCTTTTCCGAGGCGGTCATCGAGTCGATGAACGCCTGGCGCGAGAACAGCCGCTCGGCATACTTGAGGATCGGCGCGGCCGACTTGGGCATCTCGATCTGGTAGTGCTCGAGGCGCCACAACAGCGGCGCGATGGCCACGTCGAGCATGGAGAACTCGTCGCCGAGCATGTGCTTTTGCTTGACGAAGATCGGTGCGAGCTGCACCAGGTTTTCCCGCACGTACAGCCGCGCCTTGTCGAACTGCGCCTGCTTGCCGCGCTCGAGCGTGTCGACGTGGTTGAACACCTCGTGCTCCATGCGGTGCAGGATCAGCCGCGCGCGGGCGCGCATCACCGGGTCTGCCGGCATCAGTTGCGGATGCGGGAAGCGCTCGTCGATGTACTCGTTGATGATGTTCGATTCGTACAGGATCAGGTCGCGCTCGACCAGCACCGGCGTGCGGTTGTTCGGGTTCATCACCGCGAGGTCTTCCGGCTTGTTCATCAGGTCGACGTCGAGGATCTGGAAATCCATGCCCTTTTCGTAGAGCACGATGCGGCAGCGGTGGCTGAACGGGCAGGTGGTGCCCGAATACAAGGTCATCATGGCGGGTTACCTATGCAAGAAACATCATCGCGCCCGAAAGCGGGCGCGGTTGCCGGAATGCGGCTTACTTCACGTCTTTCCAGTACTCGTTCTTCAGCAGCAGGGCGAGGAAAAACAGGATCACCAGGAACCCCAGCACCAGGATGCCGACCTGCGTGCGCGTGGCGCGCGTCGGCTCGGCCATGTAGGTCATGAAATTGACCAGGTCGCCGACGAAACGGTCGTATTCGGCGGCACTCATCGTGCCGCTGCGCTCGACCGCAAGCTTCATCACCGCCTCGGGCTTGCCGTCGTGGCCCGGCCGCTCGCCGGCCTTGGCGAACGCCTGCGTGCCCTGCAGGTCATGCAGCACGTGCGGCATCGACAGGTTCTTGAAGACCGTGTTGTTCCAGCCGGTCGGCGAACCCGGATCCTGGTAGAAGCCGCGCAGGAACGTGTAGAGCCAGTCGGAACCCCGCGAGCGCGCTACCAGGGTCAAGTCCGGCGGCACGCTGCCGAGCCACTCCTTGGCGTCGTTCGGATCCAGATGCGCGGTCATCGCATCGCCGATCTTGTCGGTGGTGAACATCAGGTTGTCGCGAATCTGCTGTTCGTTCAGGCCGATCTTCTTCAGCGCGTCGAAGCGCATGAAGGCGGCGTTGTGGCAGTTCAGGCAGTAGTTGACGAAATTGCGCGCGCCGCGCTGCAGCGAGGCCTCGTCCTGGAGATTGATCGGGGCCGTGTCGAGCTTGACGCTGCCGCCGGAGGCGGCGGCCGTGCCGGCCAGCCCCGCGCAGAACGCGAGGACGGCAAGCACACCGGAAAGGGGGCGAGAGACGGAGTTCATCAGTAGGTCAGCCTTTCCGGAACCGGAAGTTCCTTGTCCTTGGCGGTGTACCAGGGCATCAACACGAAGTAGGCGAAGTACACGACGGTCAGGATGCGCGCGACCAGCGTCGCCGTATCCATGCCGCCAACCAGCGGCAACGCATTGGGCAACTGGCCCCAGACGGTGGTGGGAACCACGCCAAGGTAGCCGAGAATCAGGAAGCTGATGACGAACGCGGTGAGGAAGCCCTTGAACAGCGGTCCGCGGTAGCGGATCGACTTGACCTTGCCGCGATCGAGCCAAGGGACGGCGAACAGGATCAACGTCGCCAGGCCCATCACCGCGACGCCCCAGAACTGCGTGCCGAAGTACGAGGGAACCGCGCGCAGCATCGCGTAGAACGGCGTGAAATACCAGACCGGCGCGATATGCTCCGGGGTCTTGAGCGGATCAGCCTGGACAAAGTTCGGGCCCTCGAGGAAATAGCCGCCCATTTCCGGCGCGAAGAACACGATGGCCGAGAACACCATGAGGAACACCACCACGCCGAAGATGTCCTTGACCGTGTAGTACGGGTGGAACGGAATGCCGTCCCTCGGCGTCCCGGTCTTCGGGTCGAGGTTGTCCTTGATCTCGATGCCGTCCGGGTTGTTCGAGCCAACTTCCCGGAGCGCCATCAGGTGCGCCGCAACCAGGCCCAGCAGCACCAGCGGGATGGCGATGACGTGGAAGGCGAAGAACCGGTTGAGCGTGGCGTCACCGACGTTGAAGTCGCCGCGGATCCAGATCGCCAGGTCCGGGCCGATCAGCGGGATGGCGGCGAACAAGTTGATGATCACCTGCGCGCCCCAGTAGGACATCTGGCCCCAGGGCAGCAGGTAGCCGAAGAAGGCCTCGGCCATCAGGCACAGGTAGATCATGCAGCCGAACACCCAGAGCAGCTCGCGCGGTTTCCGGTAGGAACCGTAGATCAGCCCGCGGAACATGTGCAGGTAGACGACGATGAAGAACATCGAGGCGCCCGTCGAATGCAGGTAGCGGATGAACCACCCGCCGGTAACGTCGCGCATGATGTACTCGACCGAGGCGAAGGCCAGCTTCGAATCGGGCTTGTAGTTCATCGTGAGGAAGATGCCGGTGGCGATCTGCATCACCAGCACCAGCATCGCCAGGGAGCCGAAGTAGTACCAGAAATTGAAATTCTTCGGTGCGTAGTAGTCGGTGAGCTGTTCCTTGTACAGCTTGATCAGCGGGAAACGGCGATCGATCCAGACGATCGCCTGGCCGACGACCCCGGGGACGGGCGGCTCGATGGCGCTCTTGTGGGTATGTGCCATCCGTCAGGCTCCTTTGATTTCGGCGTCGATGACGAGCTTGGCGCCCTCGATCTTGTACGGGGTGATGGAGAGGTTCTTTGGCGCGGGCATGCCCTTGAAGACGCGTCCGGCCATGTCGAATTTCGACTGGTGGCACGGGCAGAAGAAGCCGCCCGGCCAGTCGGCGCCGAGGTCGGCCGGGGCGATTTCCTTGCGATAGGTCGGCGAGCAGCCCAAATGGGTGCATACCCCCTTGACGACGAAAAATTCGGGGTTGGCCGAGCGGTGGGCGTTCTTCGCAAAGCTCGGCTGTTCCGAATCCTCGGACTGCGGGTCGGCCAGGATCGCGTCGTTCTTGGCCAGCTGGGCGACCATCTCCGGCGTGCGGCGAATGACCCAATGCGGCGCGCCGCGGTACTCGATCGTCACCAGCTGTCCCGGCTCGATCTTGTCGATCGCGTATTCGACGGGCGCGCCGGCTGCCAAGGCGCGCGCCGAAGGCATCATGCTGAAGACAAACGGCACCGCGGTGGCCACGCCCGCCCCCGCCCCGACGGCAGAGGTGGCGAGAATCAGCATGCGGCGCTTCTTGGGGTCAACATCATCGGCAACGATGGCACTCATGGCGGGGTCTGGGTTCAGGTTTTGTTGCGGGGGAAGGGAGCTGCGCACGGCGCGGCGCGCCCGGCTGACGGCAAAAATCGGGCCGGGGCGGCACCAACTGGCTATTTTACCGGTTGGCACACCAAACTTAAACCCCTTTGGGCCGGACGGCGCGACAATTACTCACTTTTGCCGACCAAAGCTTCGGCTAAAGTTGCACCCGCAGCCGGATGGGCGGACGAATTTGCCTGCATTTCCGGAACCAAACCATAACCGTTATCAGTCGAGGGGAATATGAGCTTTTCATCGGAATTCAAGGAATTCGCAGTCAAGGGCAACGTCATGGATCTGGCGGTCGGCGTGATCATCGGCGGAGCATTCGGCAAGATCGTCGACTCGGTGGTTGGCGACCTGATCATGCCGATCATCGGCAAGATCTTCGGCGGTCTGGACTTCAGCAACATGTACATCGCGCTCAACAATCAGGCTTCCGGCCTGGCATTGGCTGAGGCGAAGAAGGCGGGCGCGGTCTTTGCCTACGGCAACTTCATTACCATTTTGATCAACTTCGTCATTCTGGCCTTCATCATCTTTCTGATGGTCAAGCAGATGAACCGGCTCAAGAAAGAGGCGCCGCCGCCGGCTCCCGCGCCGACACCGGAAGATGTCGTGCTGTTGCGCGAGATTCGCGACGCGTTGAAAAAGTAACAAGCAGTAAATGTCAGTAAGCGCTGACAGGCGAAATTAGCCAAATCTGCAAAAGGCCGGGGGCGCCGAGCGCATCCCCGGCCTTTTGTTTTTCGGGCTCAGGTGCGCGTGCCTTGATTGAATTGCCGGCACCCCGCCTGCATACTGCCGGTTCCCATCATCGATCAACCCGCCGGGGGCAGGCCGCTCCTTGCGCCAAGTCCCATGCGCCGACTCTGGCTTGTATTTGCCGAATTTGTGACCCTTACCCTGGCCGTGGTGTTCGTCGTGACGCTGATCCGTCCCGACTGGAACCCCTGGCGCCGGAACGTCGTCGAGATCCGCGAGGCCGGGCCGCTCGGCGCGCTGTTGCCTGCCGCGACTTCCGGGGCCGTGCGCAGCAGCTATGCCGACGCCGCTCGCAAGGCCATTCCTTCCGTGGTCAATATTTCCGCTTCGCGAGATGCCCGCCGCGAGCGCGGCAACCCGCTGGCGAATGATCCGTTCCTGCGGCGTTTCCTCGGCGAGAGCGATGAGTTCGGCGAGGACTCCCAGCGCCCGACCGAAGGACTGGGGTCCGGCGTGGTCATCAGCGTCGATGACAGCGGCAGCTACATCCTGACCAATGACCACGTCGTCGGCGGGTTCAGCAAGATCGATGTGCTGCTCGGCGATGGCCGCAGCCTCCCGGCCAAGCTGGTCGGTACCGATCCGGAGACGGATCTGGCGGTCCTGCGGGTAGCCGGCAAGGGGCTTACCCCGATCACGCTTGGCCAATCCGACCGCGCGCAGGTCGGCGATGTGGTGCTGGCCATCGGCGACCCGTTCGGCGTAGGCCAGACCGTGACCATGGGCATCATCAGCGCGCTCGGGCGCAATCGCCTCGGCGTCAACCGCTACGAAAACTTTATCCAGACCGATGCCGCGATCAATCCGGGCAATTCGGGGGGCGCCCTGGTCGACCTGTCCGGCAACCTGATTGGCATCAACAGCGTCATCTACTCGCGCACCGGCGGTTCGCTTGGCATCGGCTTTGCTATTCCGGTGTCGATGGCCAAGGGCGTCATGGAGCAGATCATCGCCGAGGGCGCGGTGACGCGCGGGTTCATCGGCATCGCGCCGCAGGATGTGACCCCGGACCTGGCCGACTCGTTGAAACTCAAGGCGGCACGCGGCGCACTGGTTGCGCAGGTGACCCGGGGGGGGCCTGCCGACAAGGGCGGGATGAAACCCGGCGACGTCATCGTCGGCATCGAAGGTCGTCCGATCCAGGACTCGGTAACGGCGATGGCGGCAATCGCCGCGCTGAAGCCCGGATCCAATGCCAAGTTCACGGTCACGCGCAATCAGCAGGATGTCGATGTGATCGTCAACGTGGCGCGGCGCCCGGCCCCGCCGCGGTTGCGCAGGGAGTAGCCGGCTGCCGCTCAGGCAGCGGGAACTTCCTCCTTGGGCTTGACGAACAGGCGTGCGCACAACAGGCCGATTTCGTACAGGATGCACAGCGGGATGGCCAGCGCCAGCATGGACGCGGCGTCCGGCGGCGTGACGACCGCCGAAATGGCGAAGGCCCCGACGATGGCGTAGCGGCGGATCTCGATCAGTGTTTCGAGCTTGACGATTCCCATGGCGACGAGCACCACCACCACGACCGGCGTCTCGAACGCGACGCCGAACGCGAAGAACATGCCGAGGACGAAGTTGAAGTAGTTTTCGATGTCCGGGGCAACGGAAATGCTCTGCGGCGCGAACTGCGCGATCGTGGCGAACACGAATTTGAACACGACGAAATAGCAGAATAGGATGCCCACCCCGAACAGCAGCGTGCTCGAAACGATCAGCGGCACGACAACGCGTTTTTCGTGCTGGTAAAGCCCGGGGGCGACAAACGCCCAGACCTGGTACAGGATGTACGGCAACGCGATGACGAAGGCGACCATCAGGGCGACCTTGACCGGGATGAAAAACGGCGCAATGACGCCGGTTGCAATCATCTTGCTGCCCTGCGGCAGGGCAGCTTGCATCGGCGCGGCGAGGATGTCGTAGAGCTGCGGCGCGAAATACACGCAGGGCAGCGCAACGATCAGCAGCGCATAAACGCACTTGAGCAGCCGGTCGCGCAGTTCCACGAGGTGCGAAATGAAGGTGTCCTGCAGTTCCTCGCTCATCGTCCCCCCATGGGACGCCGAACCGGTTCGACCCCGAAGTCGAATGCGCCTTGCGCGTAGGCCTGTGCCGCGACCGGCGGTGACGGTGAATCCGGCAACTTGGCTGCGGCAGGACTGGACGGGATCGGGGCCGGGTTGGCGGCGCTCGCCTCTGCCGCGGCATCGCTGGCAACGGGCGGCGCTGCAACCGAATCCGGCAGCACAGCCTGGCCCCCAGGCGCGCCGGCGGATGCAGCGCTCTCAATTGCCTGGACCTCGCGGTTGATCGAACTGGCATGCTGCTGGACCGAGTCTTCAAAGGCGCGCGCGGCCGCGTGCACCTCCTGCTTGACCTTGGCCAGTTCGGACGCCTCGATTTCGCGCTGGATATCGTGCTTGACCGTCGAAACATAGCGCTGCAATCGGCCAAACAAATGTCCGGCGGTGCGCGCCACACCCGGAAGCCGCTCCGGCCCGATGACGATCAGGGCGACGATTCCGACGATCGCGAGTTCCCAGAAGCTGATGTCGAACATGGCAAGGGCAGGCGGTGGGGTCCGGCAGGGGAGGTTGAGGCGTCCGGGTCACTGCCGGGGCGGGGAGCCCCTCAGGCGCGGGCGCTCAAGACTTCTGCTTATCCTTGACCTCGCCTTCAACGGTCACCGACTTGTCGGAGACCTGCTCCGGCTTCTTGTCGCCTTCCGCGGATCCGGACATGCCGTCCTTGAATCCTTTGACCGCGCCGCCCAGGTCCGAGCCGATATTGCGAAGCTTCTTCGTGCCGAAAACCAGCACAACGACGACCAACAGAATCAGCAAATGCCAGATGCTAAATGCACCCATCGTTTTCCTCCAATTCGAACTTGCGCCAATCCGTCCAGCCCGTCCGCCGGATCTAGGATCCGTGCATGACTTTCAGCGGGTTGCCGTCCGGCTTGTTGCCAAAGACGTGAATGTGAAGATGATACACGTCCTGCCGCCCCATCCTCCCGGTGTTGATGGCGGTGCGAAAGCCGTCGGTCAGACCCTGTTCGCGCGCCAGGATCGGGGCAAGTGCCAGCAACTTGCCAAGGATCGGCGCGTCCTCGGGCGTGGTCTCGGCGAGGGACGGAATGAAGCGCTTCGGGATGATCAGAAAGTGCACCTCGGCGACCGGATGGATGTCGTGGAACGCCAATACCTCGTCGTCCTCGTACACCCGCTTGCAGGGAATCTCGCCGCGCAGGATCTTGCCGAAGATGGTGTCGTTGCCGTCGCTCATGTTGGGGTCCGTGATTGTTTTTCGGCGATGCCCGATACGCCCTCGCGGCGTTCCAGCTCCGCCAGCACCTGTTCGAATGGAATGTCGCATTCGCCGAGCAGCACCAGCAGATGAAACAGCAGGTCGGCCGATTCGCGGGTCAGGTGCGTGCGATCGCCCTCTTTTGCGGCGAGGATGGTTTCAGTGGCTTCCTCGCCGATCTTCTTCAGGACCGCGTCGATGCCTTTGTGGTGCAGCGAAGCCACATACGAGGTCCCGGGCGGGGCGCCGCGGCGCTCGCCCAGGGTTTGTTCGAGGCGGAACAGGATGTCGGCGCGGTTCATGTCGGTTCGCGGGCAAACGGGCCGGGCGATGTTAGCACGGGGTCGTCACCCTCCGTAACGACCCAGCGGCCGTCCGCGCAGCGGCGAAAAAAACAGCGCCGGCGCCCGGTATGACAGGCAATGCCGCCGGTTTGCTCGATGCGCAGCAGCAGCGCGTCGCCATCGCAGTCGAGGCGGATTTCGACGACGCGCTGCACGTGACCGGATGTTTCGCCCTTGCGCCACAACGCGCTGCGCGAACGCGACCAGTAGTGGGCCTCACCCGTGGCCAGCGTCTTTTCCAATGCATCGCGATTCATCCACGCCAGCATCAGTACCTCGCCGCTGGCCGCGTCCTGGGCGATCGCCGGGGCGAGGCCCCGGGAATCCCACTGCACCGCGTCGATGATCGTGTTCACTGGCGGACCTCAATGCCGTGGCGGGCCATGCACGCCTTGGCGTCGCGAATCGAAAACTCGCCGAAGTGGAAAATGCTGGCTGCCAGCACCGCGTCGGCGCCGCCCAGCGAGACGCCCTGCGCGAGGTGTTCGAGCGTACCGACTCCGCCCGAGGCAATCACCGGGACCGTCACGGCGTCGGCCACCGCGCGTGTCATTTCGAGATCGAACCCGCTGCGCGTGCCATCCCTGTCCATGCTGGTCAACAGGATCTCGCCGGCACCCAGGTCTGCCACCCGCTGTGCCCACGCGATGGCGTCGAGTCCGGTGCCGCGACGGCCGCCATGGGTGAAGACCTCCCAGCCGCCGCCTGGCCTGCGCCGGGCGTCGATGGCGACGACGATCGCCTGGGAGCCGAAACGTGCGGCAGCCTCCTGGATCAATTGCGGGCGCTCCACGGCTGCGGTGTTGATCGAGGCTTTGTCGGCCCCGGCATTCATCAGGCGGCGCACATCGTCGACCGCGCGCACGCCACCGCCGACGGTGAGCGGAATGAACACCTGGTCGGCAACGCGCTCAATGATGTCGAGAATCAGCCCGCGCTCGTCCGAGCTCGCCGTGATGTCCAGAAAAGCCAGCTCGTCGGCGCCGTCCTCGTTGTAGCGCCGCGCCACCGCCACCGGATCCCCCGCGTCGCGCAGGCCGACGAAATTGACGCCCTTGACCACGCGGCCGGCGTTGACGTCTAGGCAGGGAATGATGCGCTTTGCGAGCATGTTGTCTGTCGGTAATTCCAAAAACTCAAGGACTGGCGGGGTGTTTCAGGCATTTTCGGCCGGAAATGCCCGACAGTCCTGGAGTTTGTCGGTGTTGTCGGAGGAGAAACCAGAATTCCGGGCATTCGCAACCCGAGGCAAGATCGATGCGCGTGTCCCGAATCTCGCGGCAAACCCGGCGCTTCAGGCCGATAGCGCCATCGCCGCCTTCAGGTCGAGCTTGCCTTCGTAGATCGAGCGCCCGGCGATGACGCCGCTGATGCCTTCGTGTTCGACCGCGACCAGCTTCCTGACGTCATCGAGGCTGTTCAGTCCGCCGCTGGCAATGACCGGCACGGTCAGTGCCTGGGCCAGTTTCACGGTCGCCTCGATGTTCACGCCGGTCATCATGCCGTCGCGCCCGATGTCGGTGTAGAGCACCGCCTCGACGCCGTAGTCCTGGAAGCGCTTGGCCAGATCGACCACGTCGTGGCCGGTCAGTTTCGACCAGCCGTCGGTGGCCACCTTGCCGTCCCGCGCGTCGAGCGCGACGATGATGTGGCCGGGAAAGGCGTCACAAGCCTCATGAAGGAAGCCCGGGCTTTTCACCGCGGCGGTGCCGATGACAATCCAGGTGATGCCGTCGTCGAGATAGCGCTCGATGGTCTCCAGGTCGCGTACGCCGCCGCCCAGCTGGATCGGCATCTCATCGCCTGCGGCCTCGACGATGGCCTTGACGGCCTTCTCGTTCTTCGGCTTCCCGGCGACCGCGCCGTTGAGGTCGACCACGTGCAGGCGCTTTGCGCCCTCGTCCCTCCAGCGCGTGGCCATCTGGCCGGGATGGTCGGAAAACACGGTGGCGGCCTGCATGTCGCCTTGCTGCAGGCGCACACACTTGCCGTCCTTGATGTCGATGGCGGGAATGATCAGCATGATCGGCGGATGGGAAAACGAGCGATGGAAAACGGAATCAGGGTTTCCAGGTGAGGAAATTCCGGTACAAAGTCAGGCCGGCGCGATGGCTTTTTTCCGGATGGAACTGGGTGGCGAACACATTTTCGCGGGCGATCGCGGCGGCAAACTCGCCGCCATAGTCGGTGGTGGCGGCGGTTACGCGATCCTCGTCCGGCAGGCAGAAGTAGCTGTGCACATAGTAGAAACGCTCGGCGTCGGGAATATCTTGCCATAAAGCGTGTTCGCGGGTGCGACGAACCTCGTTCCAGCCCATATGCGGGACTTTCAACGCGTGATCACGCGGGCGAAAACGCGGCACGGTTCCGGCGAACAGCCCCAAGCCCGGCGTGTCGCCCTCCTCGGCATGCTCGAACAGCATCTGCATGCCCACGCAAACGCCAAAGAAAGGCTTTGACGCGGCGGCCTCGCGCACCGCCGACTCGAGGCCGCTGTGCGTCAGGTAGCGCATGCAGTCGGGCATGGCGCCCTGGCCGGGGAACACCACGCGGTCGGCCTCGCGCACCGCCTGCGGCGAGGCGGAAATCGCGACCCGGGTGGGAATGGCGCCCTCGCGCGCAACGAACTCGAATGCCTTCGCCACCGAGCGCAGGTTGCCCATGCCGTAATCAACGACGATCAGAGTTTGCATGCGGTGCGCGAATGCGGCAGCTTCGCCTCGGGTCCGGTTGGGTTACAGCGCCCCCTTGGTCGACGGCAGGATGCCGGCCGCGCGCGGGTCGGGTTCGCAGGCCATGCGCAGCGCGCGGCCGAAGGCCTTGAACACCGTTTCGGCCTGGTGGTGGGCATTGACGCCGCGCAGGTTGTCGACATGCACCGTGGCCGCCGCGTGGTTGGCAAAGCCCTGGAAAAACTCGATGAACAGGTCGACGTCGAACTCGCCGACGCGCGGCCGCGTGAAGTTCACGTGGTAATGCAGCCCCGGCCGCCCGGACAGGTCGATGACCACCCGCGACAGCGCCTCGTC
>DASUDU010000106.1:0-2846 GCA_036275435.1 Usitatibacteraceae bacterium
GCGCGCGTCCACGGCGAGCCGATGACCGAGTTTCCGACGGACCTGTTCATCCCGCCGGACGCGCTGTCGGTGATCCTCGACCAGTTCGAGGGGCCGCTCGACCTGCTGCTGTACCTGATCCGGCGCCATTCGCTGGATATCCTCGACATTCCCATGGCCGAGTTGACGCGCCAGTACCTGGTCTACATCGAGGCCATGCGCGAGGGCCAGCTCGAGCTGGCTGCCGAGTACCTGCTCATGGCCGCGTTGCTGATTGAAATCAAGTCGCGCATGCTGCTGCCGCGGCCGCCCCGCGAGGACGCGGCGGAAGCCGAGGATCCGCGTGCCGAGCTGGTGCGGCGCCTGCTGGATTACGAGCAGATGAAAGCGGCCGCGCACGCGCTCGACGAGCAACCGCGGCAGGGTCGTGACTTCAGCCTGGTCGACGTGCTTGTCGAACAATCGCTGGTCGGGCGCGTACCCACCGTGCTCGTCGCCGACCTGACCGAGGCCTGGCGGGTGATTCTCAACCGTGCGCGCGTTTCCCAGCGGCACCGCATCGGGCGCGAGGAACTGTCGGTGCGCGCGCACATGTCGCGAATCCTGCGCGAGGTCGGCGGCCGCGGATTCGTGCGCTTCGAGGAATTGTTTCAGCCCGATGAGGGAATCGCCGTGGTCGTGGTCAGCTTCCTGGCAGTCCTGGAGCTGGCCCGCGAAGGGCTCATCGAGCTGACCCAGAACGCGGCGTTCGAGCCGATCTACGTTCGGGTGCGCGATGCCGAAATGCCCGCACTCGAACCCTCCAACTGATGCCTGCAATGCGAAACCTGCGGTGATGAACTGATGTCGAACGACCAAGCAAACCTGAGCGATTCCCTCGGCGAGCACGAGGCCGGCGTGATGGCGCACCCTGCCGATGCCGCGCAAGCGGTGCCGGCCGGCGTTGACATCGGCGAGGCCAAGCGCGCGCTCGAGGCGGTGCTGATGGCGGCGAGCGAACCCATCGCGGTCGGCGAACTGAAGCGGATCTTCGACGGTGAGCTTGCCCCTGACACGATTCGCAACCTGCTCGAGGAACTGCGTGCCGAATGGGAGGGACGCAGCGTCGAACTGGCCCTGGTCGCCAGCGGCTGGCGCTTTCGGGTCCGGCCGAAGTACCAGCAGTACATCGAGAAGATGTCGAACGAAAAGCCTCCGCGCTATTCGCGCGCGGTGCTCGAAACCCTGGCGATCATCGCCTACCGCCAGCCGGTGACGCGCGCCGACATCGAGGACATCCGCGGTGTCCAGGTGTCGCCGCACATCCTGAAAACGCTGCAGGATCGCGGCTGGATCGACGAGATCGGCCACAAGGAGGCGCCCGGTCGCCCGGCCTTGTTCGCCACGACCCGGCATTTTCTCGACGACCTGAACCTGCGCTCGCTGGATGAATTGCCCCCGCTCGGGGAACTGGCCTCGACGCTCGACATGACCCAGGCCGGGGCGGCATTGAGTGCTGCGGAAATGCCGCAACTGCCCGGAGTTGACACGGTCTTCACGACGCGGCCCGAAGGCCCGGCAGAAGGGAACGAGCCCTCATGATCAAGCGTGTCGTGGTGACCAAGGGCCTGAAGGCGCGCGGCTACGTCGACGGGCGATACGTCGGCGAGGACAAGCGGGAGACCGCGCGCGAGGAGTTGCTCGGCAAGCGCCGCGGAAAACCGGCCGCCGGCGCCAAGAAGCGCGGCGGCAAGCGCGGTGGCGTGGTCGATGGCAATACCATTGCCGCCGCCGGAAAGAAAGCGCGACGCGGGCGCGGCCCGGCAACGGCGCAGGATGCGTTCTTTCGCGCGGACGGCGGAGCGCGCGACGGCGGTACCGGCACGGCGGGAGCACCGCCGCGCAAAGGGCGGGACCTGCCGCGGCGCAACCGGGCCGGCAAGAAGACGCCGTTTCGCCCGGCTTTTGGCGCCACGTCGGCATCGCCGTCGGAAGTCGCCGAAATGCGCCGCATGGGCGGCGAAGCGCGCTCCGGCCAGTTCGCCGAAGCGCTTGCCGCGCAGGCCAACGTCAAGCGGGAGCGCCTGCACAAGGTTCTCGCGCAGTCGGGACTCGGTTCGCGCCGTGACATGGAAATCATGATTTCCTCGGGACGCGTCATGGTCAACGGCATCGTTGCCACGACCGGGACGCAGGTCGGTGCCGATGACAAGGTGCTGGTCGACCACCGCCCGGTGGTCCTGAAGTTCAACGACGAACTGCCGCGGGTGCTGCTCTACAACAAGCCGGAGGGCGAAATCGTCACCACCGACGACCCCGGCAACCGCATCACCGTGTTCGACAACCTGCCCAAGGTGGAACACGGCAAATGGATCAACATCGGGCGGCTCGACATCAATACCTCGGGGCTGTTGATCTTCACCACCAGCGGCGAACTGGCCAACCGCTTCATGCATCCGCGCTACGAAGTCGAGCGCGAATACGCGGTGCGGCTGCTTGGCGAACTGAGCGACGAGCAGCGCGAGCGCCTGCTCGCCGGCGTGGCCATCGACGAAACCGCGCGCGCGGCCGACGAGGACATGCAGGACGAAGACCCGGAAGAAGGCGGGCACCAGCCGTTTGCACACGACGAGGCGGCGGCATTCGTCGCTTCGGGCCTGGCGCGCTTCGAACGGATCGAACGGCGCGAGGGGGAGGAAGGCGAGGGTGCCAACCATTGGTACCACGTCGTGCTCAAGGAAGGTCGAAACCGCGAAGTGCGCAGGATGTTCGAGGCCGTCGGCCTGACGGTTTCGCGCCTGATCCGCACGCGCTTCGGGTCCATTTCCCTGCCGCCGCGCCTCAAGCGCGGCATGTTGCTGGAGTTGACCCCGGACGAAGTGCGGCGC
>DASUDU010000107.1:0-5143 GCA_036275435.1 Usitatibacteraceae bacterium
CGGCATCATTCCCGGCTCAAAGCGGCTTTCGCCGGGACCATGGTAGTCGGCGCCGCGCGAGGCATACAGACCGAGTGCGCGCGCATGTCCCGCGAACTCGCCGACCTGGCGGGGCGAATGGCTTCCTGTAACCACTTCCACGGCCCGGCCTCCTGCTGTCATGAAGTCCTGCATCAACTGGCGCACTTGCGCGGCATCGAGGTGATAGCGCCCCGGGTGGGCCAGCACCGCAATACCACCGGCGCCGTCGATCCAGCGGATCGCATCGGCCAATTGCGCCCAGCGATGCGGCACATAACCGGGCTTGCCGCGGGTCAGGTAGCGTTCAAAGGCCTGCGACAGGTGCTTGACCCGGCCTTTGGCGACCAGGGCACGCGCGAAATGGGTTCGACCGATCATCTCGGGGTTTGCGCAATGCGAGAGAGCATCCTCCAGCGTCACCACGATGCCGGCGCGGGCCAGATCGTCCGCGATTCGCGCGGCGCGCTCGCGCCGCCCTGCGCGAATGGCCTCCAGGCCGCCGACAAGCGCCGCGTTGCCCGGATCGATGCCGAGGCCGACGATATGGATCGCGTTGGCGCGTGCATCCGCGTCCGCCGCAGCGTCCGGCCAGGTGACGGAGATCTCCACACCCTGAATGAACCGCAGGCCGACCGCAGCCGCGGCCTGCCGTGCCTCATCCAGACCGGCGAGGGTGTCGTGGTCGGTTAACGCAAACCCGTCGCAGCCGTTGCGGGCCGCAATCTTTACGAGCGCGGCCGGGGCAAGCAATCCATCCGAAGCCAGACTGTGGTTGTGAAGGTCGAAATTGAGCAAAATGGCGCACCGAGGCAGGACAACGCTGCCGCCAAGCCGATCGCGGACATCCGGCGGTCGCGCATCATAGCAAACGCCACTGGGCCCGAAAATGAACTCCGAACCGACCCGTCGCACGATCCTGCTCAAAGTCCAGCCCGACGTGACCGCGCAGGCCGGCGAATGGCCCGTTCACGAGCAGATGCTGGGCGCGCTCGCCAAGCAGTTGTCGCGCGCGCCGGTTCCCGGAGCCGGCGCCCCGCTCAGTGACGCCGCCGCCGTGTTGCAACGGCTGGTCGCACTGGCCGGTGACAGCGATCGCCAACACGGCGAATACGCCCCGCTCGATTACGAAGACGTCGACACGGCAACCGACGAGGCGCTGGGCGCACTGGCGCTACTGCACGCGGCCGGCAGCAGCGATGCCAACCCTGCGGTGCCGGCCCAATATGCCGGCGCGCTCGACCGTCTTGCCATCGCGATCGGGCACTGGGCGATGCGCCACGGGATTCGCTGCCTGCGCATCGAGCCGGTCGTCAACGCGCTGGCACGTGCCGCCAATGCCACGACTTCGCGACAGGAAACGGCGGCGGTTTTCGCGCTGATGCAGGGCCTGATCGAACATTGCAAGCCCGATTTCGGCGCCGATCTCGAGCGCTCCAACCCTGAGCGCCCCTGGCGCATCCTCAACCTCAACTTCGCCATTACCGCAATCCGCACGGGCGACGCCGCACTGATGCAATTTGCGTTCGCCAGCCTGACCAGCCACCTGCCGGACGAAAGCCGAAGTTTCTTTCTCGAGGCCGGCGAAACGGCGCGCACTGCAGGACTTCCCGCGGACTTGTGCGACCTGATCGATAGGGAACTCCGCGGCGGGCAACCGGCCCAATAGGCTTCTGGCCACAGGCCAAGTTGCTATGCGATAATGTCAAGTTATTGATTTGTTGGAAATCATGCGCGTTCCCGCGTGTGCCCAAGCTCCCCGGATTCCATGAAACTGCTGGCCGATTTCATCCCCGTCATCCTGTTTTTCGTCGCCTACAAGCTCGCCGACATTTATGTTGCGACTGCGGTAGCCATTGCCGCGGCCATCGTGCAAATCGCCTGGTGCCTGGTCCGCAAGGTGGCCATCAAGCCCGTGCAGTGGATTGCGCTCGGTTTCATCCTGCTGTTCGGCACGGCGACCATCCTGTTGCAGGATCCGTTCTACATCAAGGTCAAGTGGACGTTGTTCTACGGGCTGATGGGCTTGTTGATCCTCGGCGCGACCCTGGCCGGACGCAACCCGATCAGGAGCATCCTCGGCAGCGAGATCGAACTTCCCGCTGAAGCCTGGCGCAAGTTCGCCCTCTCCTGGGGCGTGTTCTTCATCGTCCTTGCCGCGCTGAACCAATACTTCGCGATGGTGCTGTCGCTCGACGCCTGGGTCAAGGTCAAGGTATTCGGCGGGACCGGCCTGTCGATCGTGTTCGTCATCGGCCAGGCGTTCTGGCTCGCGCGGTATTTTCCCGACGAGCCGCCGAAACCCGTTGCCGCCGCGGAAAAGCCGGTAGGAGACGCCTGATGTTTTACGCGATCATCGCGTCCGATGCGCCGGGTTCGCTGGAACGGCGCCTCGCGGCACGGCCGGCGCATGTGGCGCGGCTGCATGCGCTGCGCGACGAGGGCCGCCTGCTGCTGGCCGGCCCGCATCCGGCGATCGATGCCGAGGATCCCGGTCCGGCCGGATTCACCGGCTCGCTGATCGTCGCCGAGTTTGCCAATCGCGAAGCGGCGATCGCCTGGGCGTCCGAAGATCCCTATGCAGCGGCCGGCGTCTATGCCCACGTCGAGGTCAAGCCATTCCGCAGGGTATTGCCGTGAGCGACATCGCCGGGCAGATCCGCGCACGCTTGGCCCCGCTAAAGCCGAGCCTGCTCGAAGTCGTCGACGATTCGGCCCGCCACGCCGGGCATGCCGGCGCATCCGACCATGCACGGCGCACCGGCGCCGTCGACGGCACGCACTTCGAAATCACCATCGTTTCTCCGGTTTTTGCGGGGCACACGCCGGTCGCCCGGCACCGCATGATCTATGACCTGTTGGGCGACCTCATGACCACGCGCATCCATGCCCTGAAGATCGATGCGCGACCGCACTAGTTCAAGTTCACCCACGAAGGAAAGCCCATGCAACTCAAATTGAAGCCCCTCGCAATCCTGCTGGCCGCCGCGCTGGCAGCCCCCGTTTCCTACGCCCAGGCGGACAAGCCGGCCAAGGCCGCGAAGTCGGCCAAGGCCGACGGCAAGATCAGCGTAAACGGCGTGACCATCCCGCAGGCCTATTTCGACGCGATGAACAAGGAGCGCGAGATGTCGGGCCAGCCGTCCTCGCCGGAAATCAACAACGCGATTCGCGACGAGTTGATCAGCCGCGAGGTGCTCAGCCAGGCCGCGCGCAAGAAGGGCCTGGACAAGGAATCCACCGTTGCCGCGCAAATGGAGATGGCACGGCAGGCCGTGCTGATCCGCGCGTACTTCGATGACTACGTCAAGAACAACCCCGTGACCGAAGCGCAACTCAAGTCGAATTACGCCCAGTACGTCGCGCAGCTGGGCGACAAGGAATACAAGGCACGCCACATCCTCGTCGACAGCGAGGACGATGCCAAGAAGGTCATCGTTGCCCTCAAGGCCGGCGAGTCGTTCGAGAAGCTGGCGAAGGAAAAATCCAAGGACACCGGTTCGAAGGAACAGGGCGGTGACCTGGATTGGGGCCCGGCCGGCCGCTACGTTCCGGAATTCGGCAATGCCATGAAGGCACTGCAAAAGGGCCAGACCACGGATGCGCCGGTAAAGTCCCCGTTCGGCTATCACGTGATCCGCCTCGATGATTCGCGCGCCATGAAAATCCCGACCTTCGATGAGGTCAAGGACAACTTCCGTCAGCGCGCCCAGCAGGAGCAGGTCGCGAAGCTGGTCCAGGACCTGCGATCGAAGGCCAAGATCGAGGAGAAGTAAACTTCCCCGGTCCGTCGCAATCCGGAGGGCGGCTTGGCCGCCCTCTTTTTTTGCCGGCAGCGTCCACCCATCCTGCATGGTACCGATCCCACCATCCTGGCGCAGTCGCCTGGCCTTTGCGGCCGGCTGGACCGTCATCGCCGCCGCAGCGGCCTGGCTGGTGATCAACCTCGCCGGCTGGTCGTCGACCACGCCGTTCGATTTCGACGCGAAGAAGTACTACATCCCGTACGCGCAGCGCTTTCTGGCCGAAGGCTGGGCGTTCTTCGCGGATCCGAAGTCAGTCCATGTGCCGCCGTTTTCGTTCCTCTTCGCGGCGCTGACCGGCGCGGAACTCGGCCTGCAAAAAGCCATCGGGATTGGTCTTTCCCTGGCCACGCTGTTGATGGTGGCGCGCATGGCCATGGTCGTGCATTCGCCCGCGGCCGGCGTGTGCGCCGCTGCGCTGTTTGCGCTCACGCCCCTGCTGCCGCCGTACCTGTCCAGTGGCAGCGTCGAGCCGCTGTATGTGTTCCTGTTCACCGCCTGGCTGGCGCTGCTGGTGGAAGGTGCACAGCGCAACGCGACGGGCTGGTTTGTCGCCGCCGGCATTGCCCTGGGACTGGCCGCGTTGACCCGCGCCACCCTGGTCTATTTCATCCCCGTGGTGATCGTCGCTGCACTCGTCCTGCGTTGGCGCCGGCTTGGAATGCGCACGCTTGCCAAAGGACTGCTGACGGCCCACATTCTGGCCCTGGCGCTGGTTGCACCGGTCATCGTGCGCAACCTGCTGCTTCATGGCCTTCCGGCCATTTCCACGGGCGCGGGTATCGCGCTGTACGCGGGCCATCACGCCAATACCTGGGGATTCGACCCGGGGTACTTCAACGTGGCGTTCGATTTCGGCATCCTCGGCAAGGACGGCTGGTGGCACCTCGATGTCGAAATGGACCGTCTGCTGGCGGTGATGGCAAAGAAGGTCGTGGCATCGTATGAGTGGATGTTCCTCCTCAAGCTCTACGCCATCAAGGCCGCATCGTTCCTGTTCGTCAGCAACCAGGAATGGATCGCGCCGGTCGCGACGCTGCGGGGATGGCGCATTACCGAACTCGGCCTGGCGGCCTTGGGGGCGGCTGCCGTGCTGCATCGCCCGATCGCGTTGCTGATCCTGGCCGTCACGGCCTTTCAATTCGTGGCGCACGTTCCGGTGCTCTACGCGCTGCGCTATTCGGTCGTCGCCCTGGAGATTCCGCTGATCCTGTTCGCCGCCATCGGCCTCGCGCGCGCGTCCGCCTGGCCCTGGCAACGACAACTCGCCGGGGCCGGCATGCTGGCAGCGGCCATCCTCGGCGGAACCCTCCTGGCACGCA
>DASUDU010000108.1:0-13577 GCA_036275435.1 Usitatibacteraceae bacterium
GGTCGTGGGCGTAATCCTGCTGGCGCAATTCGCAGTGGGAACCCACAAAGTGGGCTCCACCGAGGCTTCCGCCAATTCCCCCGAGGCGATCACCAAGCGCATTCAGCCCTTGACCAGCATTGCCCTTGAAGCCGCGCCGGCCTCGGCGGCACCCGTCAAGGCCGCCTCCCCGGCAGCGTCCGAGCCGGCGAAAGCGCCGAAGTCACCAGACAAGGCAGCCGCCACCGTGGCCTCCGGCGGTGAGGCGACCTACAAGCTGGCCTGCTCGGCTTGCCACGCGGCCGGCGTCGCCGGTGCTCCGAAGCTCGGCGACAAGGCCGCTTGGGCAGCACGCGTTGCCAAGGGTGCCAGCGCCTTGCACGGCAGCGCCCTCAAGGGCCTCAACGCGATGCCCCCCAAGGGCGGCAATGCGGGGTTGCCGGATGCCGAGGTCAAGGCGGCGGTCGATTACATGATTGCGCAGTCAAAGTGACGCCAGCGCAATCGAGCGCACCAGGGGCGGGTTGACCGCCCCTTTTTGCTGGTACGGGCGCATCCATGGCAACGTACGCAATCGGCGATCTGCAAGGCTGCTACCGGTCGTTGCTTGCGCTGCTCGACAAGATCGCCTTCAAGCGCGGCACGGATGTGCTCTGGTTTGTCGGAGACTTGGTCAATCGCGGTCCGCATTCGCTGGAGTGCCTGCGTTTTGTGCGCGACCTGGGTTCGGGCGCCATCTGCGTGCTGGGAAATCACGACCTGCACCTGTTGGCCCGCGCGGCGGGGGTCGCCCGGGCCGGTCGTCATGACAGCCTGGATGACGTCCTCCGCGCAGAAGATCGCGATGAACTCCTGTCGTGGCTGCGGCACCGGCCCTTGCTGCATGCCAGCGGCAAGGCCGTGCTGGTTCACGCCGGCATTCCACCGGATTGGTCACTCGACACCGCGCAATCCTGCGCGGCCGAGGTGTCCAGAATCCTGGCGTCGAGTGACTGGCGCGCACTGTTGGCGAACATGTACGGGGACGCGCCAAACCGCTGGTCTCCCGACCTGTACGGACACGAACGCGCGCGGTTTATCATCAATGCGCTTACGCGCATGCGCGTGGTCGACGCAGGCGGCCATGTCGACCTTTCCTACAAGGGTGAACTGGCCGAAATCCCGGCCGGCACGCGGCCCTGGTTCGAAATCCTGGACGCTTCGCTCGACGGTGTCCTCGTCATCGCCGGCCACTGGTCGGCATTGGGCCTGCACCTGACCGATCGCGTGGCTTTGATCGACACCGGCTGCGTTTGGGGAAGAAGCCTGACTGCCGTGCGGCTTGAAGATCGCGCGGTTTTCCAGGTGCCCTGTGCCGACGCGATCGCGTTCGACGCGTCGGCCGGCTGACGCTTAGTCGCCGCTGTTCTGCGCCCAGGCCAGTTCGCCGTTGACCCCGACCACGAGCCGTTGGTGTGGCGCCGGGCGCGGCACGTTGAGCACCGCCGCGACCGCGGCTTCGGCGCGCTCGGCCAGGTCGCGCCGCGTCGCGCCTTCGGCGGCAATCGGCGGCGCAAAGGTCACGTCGGCGACGATGCGCCGCTCGCGAATGATCATGGCCACCGTCTCGAGGAAGTGCGCATCGCCGGCATGGGCAATCGCCGGGGACAGTTCCCCATCATCGGCGCGATAACGCAGGGCCACCGGCACCAGCGTGGCCTTGTTCACCACGGCGGATTCAAACAGCGACGTATTGAACTTCAACAGGCGCTCGCCGTTGGTCGTGGTCCCCTCCGGAAAAAAGCCGATCGTCGCTCCCGTGCTCAGAACCGCGTGCATGGTCTCGTTGATTTTCGCCGTGTCGCGTCGCCGCGCGCGGCGAATGAAGATCGTCCCGGCGCGATCGCACAGCCAGCCCGCGACCGGCCAGTCGCGAATCTCGGCCTTGGCGACAAACCGTGCGGGGTGCGCCGCGCTGATGGCAAAGATGTCCAGCCAGGAAATGTGGTTCGAAGCGATGATCAGGTTGCGGGCGGTCGCCTCGGGTCGGGCGCCACGCGCGGTCAGGACCACATTGAGGATGCGCAGCAGCGCCTGCGCCCACCAGCCGGTCAGGGACGCGCGCCGCGCCTCGGAAACCCGCGGGAAAACCAGTCCGACCATCAGCAATGCCGTGATGAAATGCGCCAGCAGCCGCAGCCAACGCACGGCGCGCGTCAGGCGATTCGATTGCAACGCCGGGTATCGGGCTTGGTCGGTTGCGCTCATGCGCCGATACTACCCGATGGCCGCCGGAGGCTCAAACGAATCGGGCGCCCGAAGGCGCCCGAAACGGTTGGAATCCCGCCTCGAAGTCAGTATCGCGAAACCCGCGTGACCCCGCGACCGGACAACACCCGAACCCGATCGCCAACGCGGAATTCCTCGTCCTTTTCCTGGGTCACGGCAATCAGGTTGCCGCCCTCGAGGCGAATCGTCACTTCGACGCCCTTGCGATCGTTGTTGCTCTTTTCGGCAGCCGCGCCGATGATGCCGCCGACCACGGCGCCGGCCACGGCACCGGCAGCGCTGGCGCGATCGCCCCTGCCCAACGTCGATCCAGCGATGCCGCCCAGCACGGCGCCCGCTGCCGTGCCCGTTCCCGTATCGCGGGCGTCGATGACGACATCGCGAACACTTTCCACGACGCCGAGGCGAACCGACTGCTCCCCGCGCACCTGGGAACGCGTGTAATCGCCGCCGCCCAAACCGGGCATCGCACAGCCGGCCAGCAGGCCCATGGCGGCGATCACGCCCAAAATCCGAATGCTGTTCAATTGCAACATGGCCTTCTCCTCAATTCACTCACCACAGCGGTTCGCCGAACGCCGAAACGTAGCGGCTCTCGATTTCCTCGCGCGTGGGCAGGTGCCCCTGCGGCCCGCGGTGCTCGATCTTGATGCTGCCCATGGTATTGGCCAGGCGCCCGATCTTTTCCCACGACCAGCCGCGCTCGATCCCGTAGATCATCCCCGCACGGTAGGCATCGCCGCAACCGGTCGGATCGACGCGCCTGTTTTCCCTAACGCTCGGCACGAAAATCTGTTGACCCTCCGCGTGGATCAGCGATCCCTCCGCCCCCTTGGTCACGAACAGCGCCTGCACGCGTTCGGCCAGCACGGCGATGGACTCGCCGGTTCGTTCCTCCAGGACACGCGCTTCATAATCGTTGACCGCGACAAAGTCGGCGAGTTCAATGAAATGGCGCAGCTCATCGCCGCTGAATACCGGCAGCGCCTGTCCCGGATCGAAGATGAACGGAATGTCGAGGTCGTGGAACTGGCTGGCATGCTGCAGCATGCCGTCGCGCGAATCGGGGGCGACGATGCCGATCTCGACGTCGTCGGCGTCCTCGACGCGGTTCAGGTAAGACGAGGCCATGGCCCCGGGATGGAACGCCGTGATCTGGTTGGCGTCGAGGTCGGTCGTGATGAACGCCTGCGCCATGAACGCGCCTTCGATCTCGCGGATGTGCCTGCGCGAAATGCCGAGCATGTCGAGCCGCTCGCGATACGGGCCGAAATCGTCGCCTACCGTGGCCATGATGAGCGGGTCTCCGCCCATCAGCTTCAGGTTGTAGGAGATGTTCCCGGCCGTCCCGCCGAATTCCTTGCGCATGTCGGGCACGACGAACGCGACGTTGAGGATGTGGATCTGGTGCGGCAGGATATGGGTCTTGAATTCACCGTGGAACACCATGATGGTGTCATAGGCGAGCGACCCGCAAATCAATGCGGACATGGAGCGGCCATCGGGAGCAAAAAATGATTATAGCCGCGCGCCTCAGCGGGTCCCGTCCATTGTCCGCCCCTCATGGATAGAAGGCGCGCAATCCATAGCCCGACGCCGCGGCCTTGGCCGATCCGTCAGCAAACAGGTTGACGAACAACTCGGCGTTGGGCGCGAGGTGCTCGCCGACCGACGGCTGACGGCCCAAGTAGTCGGCCGGGCGCAGGACCCGACTCACCACCACCTGGTTGGCATTGTCGGTCAGCTTGACTTCTAGGTAAGGAAGATCCTGCGCGCGGCTGCTGCGGTTGGCCAAAGTAGCCGTCAACTGGACGCGCCCCCCTTTTCCGGGCGATTCGACCAAATCCGACGCCTCGATACGAACTGCCGCTTCGGAGCGACCAAACGGAACCTCGCAGCCGATCTGCAGGCAGGCGTGGACCAGCCAAGGCCGGATCGCGGGCACCCATTCGCCGGCCTCGGTCCTGAACAGGAACAGCAATTGCGCGAACAACAGGGCAGCCAGCGCCGTGCTGCCGGCAATCCAGGCCCATGGGCGCGTTTGGCTTCCTTGCTCGCGACCGGCTGCCAGCAGCGGGTTGTCTGATGCAGGCGCACGTTGATGCGCATCGCTCGCAGCAGTGGTCGCCGGCGCCGGGATCGGCACGCGCACCGGCTGCGCTGCTTCGTTCGGAATCGAATCGAGTTCCTCCAGGTCACCGATCTCGATGGCCGGTCTTGCCGCCGGCTCGTCGGCCAGGGGCAGCGAAACATCGTCGAGGAAATCGGGCTCGCGAGGCGCTGCACCAGTGGCTGCGCGGAGCGGCTCGAGGGGGCGGTGCGGGCCAGTCGTATCCGGGCCACGCGTCAGCGACTGGAAGGCGTCGAAGATGTGCCGGCAACGCCCGCACATCACCCGTCCCTGGCGGACATTGAGTTGTTCAGTCTGGACCTTGAATTGCGCGAAACACTTCGGACAAGTCGTCAGCAGCATGCGGCGCAGTATAGCCGGATGAATGCAGGATCAGCAGCGGCGCCCGGCCAAGCACGTCCAGCCTTCCTCGCTGCGATAGCGCTCGAGCGCGAACCAGGGGGCATAAATCCCGATCAACTCGGCGGCCTGCGAATCGAGAAGGCCCGCGAGGATCAGCGCGCCGCCGGTCCGCGTCTTGGCGGCCAACAGCGGGGCAAGCGCCTTCAACGGGTTTGCCAGGATGTTGGCCAGCGTCACATCAGCCGATACCGGGAAGGCCTTTTCGGCCGAACTCACCATCAGCTCGACATCGTTTTGACTGGCATTGCGCCGCGCCGCTGCGACTGCCGCCTCGTCGATGTCGATGCCGATCGCGGCAGCCGCGCCCAGCTTCATCGCCGCAATGGCGAGGATGCCCGAGCCGCAACCGTAATCGAGCACGGTTGCGGCAGGAAAGCGCCCGAGGTTTTCGGACAGCCATTGCAGGCACATCCGCGTGGTCGGGTGACTGCCGGTCCCGAATGCGGTGCCCGGATCGAGACGCAGGTTGACCGCATCGCGAACCGGGGCGTCGTGCCAAGTCGGCACGATCCACAGCCGGTCGGTAATGCAAATCGGCTGGAACTGGTCGCGATTGCGCAGGACCCAGTCGACGTTCTCGACCGTCGTGACCGAGAGCGCCGGCAACGCGATGCAGGCAGCCGCGCAAGCCGTGGCAAACAGCGTGTGTGCGTCCGTGCCCGACGGGATCAGGGCGGTCAGGCGCACGCTGTTCCACATCAATGGCGTCGCTCCGGGTTCACCGAAGATCGGCTGCTCGTGGGTGGTACCGGCATCGGCATCGGCGATGTCGACCGAAAGCGCCCCGGCCTCGAGCAGCGCGTCGCCGAGGTTCTCCGCGTCTTCATCGCGCACCGCGCAGGTCACCGATCGGTAGTCCATCGCCTCACACACCCGCGGCGCCGGCCCGAACCGGGCTAGTCGGCGTCCCCGGCGATCTTTTTCAACTTGTCCATGCGCTCCTCGAGAAAATGGATCGAGGTGCCGCCGGCGATGAACGCGGCATCGTTGAGCAGTTCCTGATGCAGCGGCAGATTGGTCTGGATGCCTTCGACCACCATTTCAGAGAGTGCAGTGCGCATGCGCGCGAAGGCCTGCGCCCGGTTGTCGCCATGCGCGATGACCTTGGCGATCAGCGAGTCGTAGTAGGGCGGGACGAAATAGTCGGCATAGACATGCGAATCGACGCGGATCCCCGGTCCGCCCGGCACATGAAATCGCGTGATGCGCCCCGGCGACGGGACAAAACTGACGGGGTTCTCGGCGTTGATCCGGCATTCCACGGCATGCCCGCGCAGCGCAATGTCGCGCTGCCGGTAGCGCAGCTTGTGCCCGGCCGCGATGCGGATCTGCTCCTGCACGATGTCGATGCCGGTGATCATTTCGGTCACCGGATGTTCAACCTGCACGCGCGTGTTCATCTCGATGAAATAGAACTCGTCCTTTTCATAGAGGAATTCGAAGGTGCCGGCGCCGCGATAGCCCAGCTTGACGCAGGCTTCGGCGCATCGCTCACCGATGCGGTCGCGCTGCCGCGCCTTCATGACCGGAGCCGGGGCTTCCTCGATGATTTTCTGGTGCCTGCGCTGCATAGAGCAGTCGCGCTCCCAAAGGAAAATGGCGTTGCGATGCTCGTCGGCCAGGACCTGAATCTCGACATGGCGCGGGTTCTCGAGGAACTTCTCCAGATACACCATCGGGTTGCCGAATGCGTTTTGCGCCTCGGCGCGGGTCATCTGCACGGCATTGACCAGCGCCGCCTCGGTGTGCACGACACGCATGCCACGGCCTCCGCCGCCACCCGAAGCCTTGATGATCACGGGGTACCCGACCGCGGACGCGATCCTGCGGATTTCCTTCGGATCCTCCGGAAGCGCCCCGTCGGAGCCGGGAACGCAGGGCACGCCGACCTTCTTCATGGCCGCCTTGGCCGCGACCTTGTCGCCCATGGTGCGAATGTTTTCCGGCCGCGGGCCGATGAACACGAAACCGGAGTTCTCGACCCGCTCCGCGAAATCGGCGTTCTCGGACAGGAAGCCGTAGCCCGGGTGGATGGCCTGGGCATCGGTCACCTCGGCAGCGCTGATGATGGCCGGGATATTGAGGTAGCTGTCCTTGGAGGGAGCCGGGCCGATGCAGACCGACTCGTCGGCCAGCATCACATACTTGGCGTCCGCATCGGCCTCCGAGTGGACCGCCACGGTCTTGATGCCGAGCTCGCGGCAGGCACGCTGGATGCGCAACGCGATCTCGCCGCGATTGGCAATCAAAACCTTTTCGAACATCGCCCCGGGGCGTGTCGCCTGGAAAACCGCCATGCCGCCGCCTATTCGATCAGGAACAGCGGTTGGCCGTATTCGACCGGCTGCCCATTCTCAACGAGGATCGCCTTGATCACGCCCGACACGTCGGATTCAATTTCGTTGAGAAGTTTCATTGCTTCGATGATGCACAGGGTCTGGCCCTTGTTGACGTTCTGGCCGATTTCGACGAATGACGGCGCCCCCGGGGACGGCGATCGGTAGAAGGTCCCGACCATCGGCGACTTGAGCGCATGGCCCGTCGGCTCGGCGGGAGCCGGCGGTGCAGCTGCGGGTGCCGCAGGCGTTGCCCCCAGCTCCGGCGGCAAAATGACTTGGGCCGGAGCCATCGGCGTGGCGACGAACGCCCCCGGCGGCCCGGTTCGGCTGATCCGGACTTTCTCCTCGCCTTCGGTGATCTCCAATTCCGCGATCCCCGATTGCTGCACCAGGTCGATCAGGGTCTTGATCTTTCGCAGGTCCATTCGGTCGTTCCTCCGTGGCTCGCGGATCGGCGGCGGGGTTCCGCGCGCGTTCGGCGAATCTTGTTTTGTTTACGTTTGTGGGTTTTCCGGTCGCGCCGACAACCGGCGGACCGCCGCCAGCAAGGCGAATTCGTATCCGTCCGCACCCAATCCGGTGATCACGCCGGCCGCAAGGTCCGAAAGAAAACTCTTGCGGCGAAACTCCTCGCGCGCATGAACATTCGAAAGGTGCACTTCAAAGAACGGGATCCCGACAGCCGCCAAGGCATCGCGAATCGCCACGCTGGTATGGGTATAGGCCCCGGGGTTGATGATGATCCAGTGTGCCTGGCCCCTGGCGGCCTGGATGCGATCGACAAGTGCCCCTTCCGAATTGTCCTGAAACGACTCGAATCCGACTCCCGCGCCGCGGGCCAGTTCGGCCATGCGGGAGTCGATTTCCCGCAACGTCGTCGAGCCATAGACTGTCGGCTCGCGCGTTCCCAACAGGTTCAAATTGGGGCCGTGGATGACCAGTACGTTGTGCATGGACGCGAGTTTGCCCTAAATTCAAACATGCTGTCCAGCACGAACAAAGCGCACAATCGCGGCAAATTGATGCAAATTGCCTACACTTGTTGCAATACTGCAAAAAAACAAGAAATGAGTGCCTACTTTCGGTATCAAAAAGTGATGCGAAAGAAAACCAGCAGGAAGCCAGCCGATTGCAACGGTTCGAAATGCGATGATAAAAGCACGATCATTGATTTTTCGCAGCAATTGAGGACATTTTGACAACCTCCTCCTCATCCACCTTGCCGACCTTTCGGTAGACAACGTCCCCTTTGCGATCGACGAAGACCGTGAAAGGAAGCGCGCCCAGACGATTTCCAAGCCGTATTGATAACTCGATCGCACCAGCATCGCCAATCAATGATGGATAGCTGATCGGCACCTTTTGAACGAAATTGGCCACGTTTTGACGGCTATCGGCGGCAATTCCGATGACTTGCACTCCGTCTTTCGCCAATTCCGGGGCGAGTCTTGCCAGCATCGGCAGTTCTTCCTTGCACGGGCCGCACCAGGTCGCCCAGAAATTGAGCACCAGGACTTTGCCTTGCCATTGCGCAAAACTCTGCCGCCTGCCATCAGTGTCCGGCAGCGCGGTTGCCATCAGTGCGGCTCCGGTGAGGTGCGGGTCGGGTTTCGGGCGGTCTTCGTGGCCAACCAGGACCGCAATTGTCCCCAAGGCAATCACCACGCCCGCGCCCGACAACGCGAACAGCAGGGGCCGGCGATTCACCGTGTCAGCGATTTCGAAAGGCTGCCGGAGCCAGGCGCCCGGTGCGCGAATCCCGACCCGGCGAGGGACTCGGGCCGATCATTGAGCGCACCGTCGGCCAGCAACCGAAACCGCTGCTTCAAGGGCGGATAGCAGATGCCGGAATCGGCACAGCCCTGCGAAATTACGTCAAGCTGAACTGCATGGGTTCCGACAGTCGGCGGAACCGAGATCAGTAAGCGAACACTTTTCCTGAAAGTCTCGACCCGCCCGAAGGTCGGATCAGTTTTCATCTGTCCCCTGGGCAAGCGGAGCGCTTCCGGGCGCACCGGGCGTCCATCCAACGCCACCTGGAAGCGCTTCTTGTACAGGTAGTATCCGGGCGCAACGGCAAATCGAAGCTCGATCGTTTTTGGGTCGGCGCGCCGCGCAGAAGACTGGAAGGCCATTTCCGCCTCCAGCAGTTCATCCGCAGGTCCGCTAGCCGCGGCACCCCCGGCCACCGGCAATGCAAGCAACGCCACGACCGTCAGAACCCGGCGGCGCATGCGCGTGTCAGCCCCCGGTTTCACCGGCGACCCACTGCAGGTAGGCAGGCAAGGCGTCGGTGACACGCAAGGCAAGGATTTCCGGAACATCATAGGGATGAAGACGGCGGATTTCGGCAGCAAGTTCCGCAAATCGGGAGGATTCGGTCTTGATGATCAGCGTGCTTTCTTCGCCCGTCTCGACGCGTCCCTGCCAGCGATACGTGGAAACGCCCGGCGGCAACCGGTGCACGCAGGCGGCCAGGCGATGTTGCAACAATGACTCAGCGATCTTTACACCCAGTTCGGCATCCGGTACTGTGCAAATTACGACCAGCACAGTCGGCGGCTGGCGGGCTTGATCCGTTGAGTTCACCACGGCAGGCCGCATTGCCAAGCGGGAGCTGAGCGAAGCATTGGAAGGGGCGAGAACGTGCGTTTCATGATCTTGGGCATTCTAATGGGATTCCCCCTGCTGGAAGGGGCTGTCCTGTACCGTCTCGCGGCGGGTCCCGAAGGCCACGGAGGCTGGGTGCTCGCCTGGCTCGCGTTTGCCGCGATCGCCGGGATCGTGTTGATCAAGGAAGCGCGCTTTTCGCTGCTCTCGCGCCTGGCACAGGCGCTGGCAAACGGTCGGTTTTCCTTGGCTGCGGTAATCGACAGCTTTCGCACGGTCATTGCCGGCCTGCTGCTGATTTTCCCGGGTGTCATCTCCGACATCCTTGCCCTGTTCCTGCTGCTCCTGCCGTTTCGCGAGCCGGCGATGCAACCAGCCGGGCGCACGCCGCGCAGAGGTCCTCCGGGCACGGTGATCGAGGGCGAATTCCGCCGCGAACAGCGCTAGCCGGAGGCCGGTGACGCGCCGAAGTGGCGCGCCAGGAAATCTTCCACGCGCGGGTAAGCCAGGCGAACCCGAAGTTCGCGCTTCATGCGGTCATTGCGAATCCTGCGCGATTCGCTCATGAACGACAGCATCATCGGGCCGATTTCGCGTTGGGCGCGCTGCCGGTCGATCCTCGGCGGCCTGGGCAGCCCGGCCGCATCGGCAACCCGGTCGAAATACTCGGCCATGGGCAGGGGTTCGTCATCGACGACGTTGAACACGCGGCCGCGCCGGGCGTGCCTTGCCGCAAGGATTGCGACGTTCGCCAGGTCGTCCGCATGAATGCGGTTGCTCACCACGTCATCCTGCGCACGCAAAACGGGCAGGGCGCGGCGCAACCGCTCGACCGGCAAGCGCTCCGCCGAGTAAATTCCGGGGGAGCGCAGGATTGCCACCGGCTCGCCCGTTGCACGCCCCCATCGCAAGAGTTGCCGCTCTGCATCGCCCCGGCGTTGCGCACGCGGGTTGCCCGGCCGCGTCGTCGTGTTCTCGTCAACCCACGCGCCCGCACGGTCGCCGTAAACACCGGTGGTACTGACATAGACCCATCGCCGCGGCTGCCCGCGTGTTAGCATCCCGGAGCGCCGTTCAGCGGCAAACCGTGCCAGCAGGTTTCGCGTGCGCAGGTCGCGCCGATGCTCCGGCGGCGGCGCAAAATGAAAAATCCAGTCGAAATTACAGTCCAGATGCGTCAAGGTGTGCGGTCGATCCAGATCGCCGCGAACATGTTCAACGCCGCGCATCCGGCCCGCATGCCGCCACTTGCGAACCCAGGCCACGACCCGATATCGACCTCTTAGCCTGGCTGCGACGCGCCTGCCGATATCACCGAAACCGACAATCAGGACTGTTCGCGAGCGACCCATGGACCGACAGTATAGACATCCCGAATGAGCGAAGAATTTACCATTACGCTGAAGCCGTCCGGCAACACCTTCAAGGCCTTGTCCGGCGAAACCGTCCTTGAAGCCGCCCTGCGACACGGCATCGGCCTGCCGTATGGCTGCCGCAACGGCGCTTGCGGCTCCTGTAAGGGCAGGCTGCTCGCGGGCGATTTCGACTACGGTCAATATCAGGAAAAGACACTGCGGCCCGAGGAAAAAGCCGCCGGCAAGGCGCTGTTTTGCGTCGGCAAGGCCTGTTCCGACCTGACGCTGGAGGTCAAGGAAATCGGCGGCACCGGCGACCTCGCGATCCGCACGCTACCCTGCCGGGTCGAGCGGATCGAGAAACCCGCCGCTGACGTCGCCATCCTGTTCCTCAAGCTGCCGACGCAGGAGCGCTTGCAGTTCCTCGCCGGGCAATACCTGGACATTCTCCTGAAGGACGGCAAGCGCCGCAGCTTCTCGATGGCCAATGCCCCGCACAACGACCAACACCTGGAATTGCACATCCGGCTGGTGCCGGGCGGGCACTTCACAGACTACGTGTTCAACCAAATGAAAGAACGCGCGATCCTGCGCTTCGAGGCGCCGCTCGGCACCTTTTTCCTACGCGAGGACACCGACAAGCCGATCATCTTCATGGCCGGCGGCACGGGCTTTGCGCCGATCAAGGCGATCATCGAGCACGCGCTTTACAAACACATCGACCGCGAAATGGTGCTCTACTGGGGTTGCCGCTCGCTGTCCGACGTCTATCTGCCGAATCTGCCCGCACAATGGGCCGCGGAGAACCCGAACTTTACGTTCATCCCGGTGTTGTCCGAACCGAAACCCGAGGATAATTGGCCGGGCCGGACGGGCTTCGTGCATCAGGCGATCCTCGATGATTTTCCGTCGTTGGCCGGCTATCAGGTCTACGCCTGCGGCGCCCCGGCGATGATCGACGCCGGCAAACGCGCCTTCGTCGAAATTGGACTCCCCGAAGAAGAATTCTTCGCCGATTCCTTCACTTTCGCACCGATCGAATCCACCACCACCGCTTAACCACTGGAGCACACCATGATCAAAGTTGGCGACACCCTCCCCGAGGGCACCCTCTCCGAATTCATCGCCGAGGAAACCGCAGGCTGTTCACTCGGGCCGAACAATTTCAAGGTCAGCGACCTGACCCGTGGCAAGAAGATCGCCATCTTCGGCCTGCCCGGTGCGTTCACGCCGACCTGCTCGGCGCAACACGTTCCCGGCTATCTGAAGAACTACGACGCACTCAAAGCCAAGGGCATCGACGAAATCTGGTGCGTTTCGGTCAACGACGCCTTCGTCATGGGCGCGTGGGCGAAAGACCAGGGCACGCAGGGCAAGATCCGCATGATGGGTGACGGCGCGGCAACCTGGACCAAGGCGCTTGGCCTGGAACTGGACCTGACGGCGAAGAACTTCGGCGTGCGCATGACGCGCTGTTCGATGGTGGTCGACAACGGCGTGGTGAAGACGCTCAACGTCGAAGCCCCCGGCAAGTTCGAGGTGTCCAACGCCGAGACCATGCTCGGCCAAGTCTGAGCCGCAGCGATGGCCAAGCCCAGTGTCTTCATCGACGGCGAGCACGGCACCACGGGGCTGTTGATCCGCGAGTTGCTGCTCGGGCGCGGCGATGTCGACCTGGTCAGCATTGCGCCGGACAAACGCAAGGACCGCAACGAGCGCCAGCGCCTGCTCAACGCCGTCGACCTGGCGATCCTTTGTCTGCCCGACGACGCGGCCAGGGAATCGGTGGCGATGATCGCCAACGCCACCACGCGGGTGATCGACGCCTCGACTGCGCACCGAGTCGCCGAAAGCTGGACCTTCGGTTTTCCCGAGCTCACGCGCGACCACGCGGCAAAGATTGCAAAATCCAAACGCGTCGCCAATCCGGGCTGCTGGTCGACTTGTTTCATTGCACTGGTGCGCCCCCTGGTCGATGCCGGCCTACTCCCGCGCGACACCGCGTTGTCGTGCTGGGGGGTGTCGGGCTACAGTGGCGGCGGGCGGCAGATGATCGAAGCGTTCGAGGATGCCGGCGGCGAAAAATCAAAGACGCATTTCATGGCCTACGGGTTGAAGCTTTCCCACAAGCACCTGCCGGAAATGCAGCGCTTCAGCGGGCTGATGCACCCGCCGGTGTTCACGCCTTCGGTCGGCCGTTTTCGTCAGGGCATGCTGGTCGAAGTCCCGCTGGCGCTGTGGGCGCTGCCGAGGCCGACGGCGGGGCCGGAGCTGCACGCCGCGCTTGCCGCACATTACGCCGGGCAAAAGTTCGTCACCGTCAAACCCTACAGCGGCGAACCGCCCGCCGACCTCGAGCCCGAGGCGCTCAACGACACGAATGGGCTGGAACTGTTCGTCTTCGACAATCCATCGAATGGCCAAGCGGTGCTGGTGGCGCGCCACGACAACCTGGGCAAGGGCGCCGGACGCGCGGCGTTGCAGAATGCGTCG
>DASUDU010000109.1:0-4978 GCA_036275435.1 Usitatibacteraceae bacterium
CCGGGGTTTCAGCTGCACGTTTGGAACGGTCCGGGAACCTGGCTCACCCACACCGTGCAGTCGGGGACCTTTCCGGGGCCCTTTGCGTATCCCTGATGCCCGCGTCCACTTGGTACCGTCAGGACGGGTCCGGCTGGATCCTGACCATTCACGTCCAGCCAGGCGCCCGGCAGAGCGGTATCAAGGGATTGCACGGTGACGCCCTGAAGGTGGCCGTCGCTGCGGCGCCAGCAGATGGAGCGGCGAATGCGGCACTTCGAAAATTCCTTGCCGCGGAGCTTGGCGTGACGCTGCGCCAGGTTGAAATCCGGTCGGGACAGTCGTCGCGCAAGAAGTCGATCGCGATTGACGGCCTGGCTGCCGAGGCTTTTGCAAACTGGGTGCGAGCGATTGAGCGGCGAGCCAAGGCGGGAGCAACCGGCTGAACGGTTCCGCCTGCGCTTAGAACTCCTTCCAGTCATCCGCCTCGGAACTGTCGACCAGTTCATTGAGCGATCGTGGCGCAATTGCGCGGCCGGCCTTGGGTGCGCGCAGTGCCGCCTGCGGGGCGCGCGCGGCGGCGATTGCCGGACTCGCCGCAAACACGGGAGCGGCCGATTCCCCTCCTGCGACGCGAAATTGCGAGACCGACAGCACGAGGTTGTTGGCTTCCTCGGTCATGCTGGCCGCAGCCGCCGAAGCCTCCTCGACCAGCGACGCGTTCATCTGTACCATCGAATCCATCTGGGCAATCGCCTTGTTGATCTGGTCGATGCCGGTGCTTTGTTCCTGGCTGGCGATGGCGATCTGCGGCATGATCTCCGCGACCTTCTGCACCGACTTGACCACCTCGTCCATAGTCCGCCCAGCCTCATCGACGAGCTGGGTGCCGGTTTCGACCCGCGACAGCGAGTCGGCAATCAGTGCCCGGATCTCCTTGGCTGAAGCGGCCGAGCGTTGCGCGAGGGTACGGACTTCGGCGGCCACGACGGCAAACCCGCGGCCCTGGTCGCCGGCACGCGCCGCCTCAACGGCAGCATTGAGCGCCAAGATGTTGGTCTGGAAGGAAATGCCGTCGATGACGTTGATGATGTCCGAAATCCGCTTTGACGAGGTGGAGACCTCCTGCATGGTGCTGACCACCTTGGCAACCGACTCGCCGCCGCGACGCGCGGTCGCGGCTGCTACCGCCGTCAGTTCGCTGGCCTGCTTTGAACTGTCGGCGTTCTGGCGCACCGTTCCGGTGAATTCCTCGAGTGTCGAGGCGGTTTCCTCGAGCGAGCTGGCATGATCCTCGGTACGACTGGACAACTGCAGGTTGCCCGCAGCGACCTGCCCGGCCGCCGTAGCAATGGCCTGTGCGCCATCGCGGATCGCCTGGACCATCGCGCCGAGCCGGCCGTTCATGTCGGCCAAGGCCCGGAGCAGCTCGGCCGCCTCGTCCTTGCCGTTGACGCGGATCTCGCCCGTCAGGTCGCCTGCGGCGACGCGCTTTGCCACCGCGACCGATTCACCGATCGGCACGGTGATGCTGCGCGTGATTCGCCAGGCAACGAAAAGAACCATCGCCACAAGCAGTGCGTTGGCCAGCGCCACAAGGAGTGACAGGCGCTCACCATTGGCTGCGGCTTGGGCGACGGCCTGCTCGTTCGACTTTTTCTGCAACTCGATCAGCTCCTGCAGCGTCGCCAACGTCTTCGCGACAATCGGGTCCAGTTCCGTGAGCAGCACTTTCGCTGCCTCATCGTTGCGAAACGTGGTCGACAAGCCGATCGCCTGCCGCACCGGCGCCTCAATGTCCTTGTCCAATGTTGCCAGCCGGTCGAGGATCGCTTTTTCGTCTGCGCGGCTGGCGAGCTTGAACATGTGCTCGCGCACGCCATCGTAGGCCCTGGCGATACTGCGCGCCCGGTCCTCCTCGGCTTGCATGGCCTTGATTTCGCTGTGCAGCCCGATGTTGCGCAAAACAGCCGATTGCTCGAGGACCAGCGCCTTCATGTCCGCCGCAAGCCGGGCCTTTTCCCCGGCGGCGATCATCACCGCCGAAAGATCCTCGCGGCTCTTGCGGAACAGGAACACACCGGCCACCGACACCACAACCAGGATGACGAGGATCGCGCCAAATGCGCCCCCGAGCCGGGTACCGATCTTGAAGTCACGGGGAGTCATGCGCAGGATGCCCTCGATTGGCTACAGGTTAGAAGCGGAATGGCCCGGAATTCCGGGCCGCGGTGTCTACTTGTAGATACCGCAACCAACCATGAAATCTTCGTGGCGCTTGAGGTACATCGACTTCGGCTCGATCTGCCGGCTGACCGGGTTCATGAACTTGTAATCCTGCCAGCCTTTCGCGTCAGCACTTTTCGACATCATCTCGACGCGCTCCTTGACAAATAGCTTGCCATCCACGTCCCGCAGGTCGATGACGTCCTTGCCGATCATCTTCTGGTTGGCGCCGTGCGCCAGCACCTTGCCCTTGAGGTCATAAACGACGATGTACAGGTCGCGGTCGATCCACGCACCCTTCGGGTCGCTGAATTCGGCGAACGCCTTGTCCTTGCCGACTTTCTTGATGTGCGCGATGGCCTTGTCGACCATCGCCGTGGCCTCAGCCGCGGTGCCTTTCTTGTCGGCAGCCTGGGCGGACAGCGCGAACGCAAAACCGAATAACAGTGCGAAGACGCAAGAAAGGAATCTTTTCATATTTGTTCTCCTCGGGTTTTCAATTGCAGAAGATGACCAATCGATGCGACCAAAAGGTTTGATGATCAAGGCGAGGTTTGTCTGCGGGTGCACGCAACCCTTACCAAAATCATGTTAGCGCATGATCCTCGGTGACTGCTCTCGGCAAAACCCCGATCCGGATACAGGCAGATCACCCATAACGCCGGCGCATGTCCGCCACGGCCCGCAACTGGTTGAGCACGCCCAACGCGCCCGGAACCGCTGCGGCAACCTGCTCGGACAACTCCAATTCCTCGCGCGTTTCCACCATGCCCTCGAGCTTGACCTGTCCGAGTGCGGCGCTGATCTTGACATCGACCTTGCGGGTTCGCGGATCGCTGCGTAGCGCCGCCACCACCGCAGCCTTCAGGGCCAGGTCCGCCAACGCCTGGCGCGATGCGTCGGTTTCGGCAAACGGCGCCGTGCGTAGCAAACCCAGGACCTGCTCAACGCAGGCATCAACCGGCACGCGCTCGGTGTTCAAAACCATGTCGTAGTGCTCGGCATCCTTCCAGTCGGCATGGAACACCCGCCGCACCAGGGCGGTCTGCGCCTCGTCGCTGGCGCGAATCTCTTCCTGCACCAGCGCCTGGTCGTCGGTTTTGAGGCGTTCCTTCATGCGCTGCAGGCGAATATCCATCGGCGCGCACACCCGCAGGCACAGCACCTGAGGCACTTCGCGCATGATGTGCACCGCGCCCCAACCGCGAAAAATCGCGCCGTTGCCCGCCGCCGCCTTGGAACAAACTTCAGCTGCAGTGAAGATCGACAGGCTCGTGGTGTCGGCGCTCATGCGCTCGAAGATGTTGGCCTGCCCGTCGAGCAGGCGCATGACGTGGCTCTTGCGCACGCGCATTTTGTCGGCCAGCACGTCGATCAGTTCGTGGTAGATCAGCGGGACGCCCAGCGCCTCGGACAGCCCCGACGCGACATCCTTGCCCAGCGAACCCATTTCCCGGGTCATTGCGACAACAGGCATGTTCTCCTCCGCTCTCGTGCCTTTTGCGGACGATTATAGGACTCGCGCAGGAAACTTTTTCATGATTATTTGCGCTATTGCGTCCAAGGCCGTTTCGACCGAGGCTTGCGAAGCATGGTCGCCATGTTGCGGAGCAGCATGCTCGCGCGGGCAGCAGGACTGGCCGCGCAGATGTGACTGTCAGGGGGCATGGGGATTCCCGCAGATTCCCTGCATCACCCGAAGGCAACGGCGGTGCCTCAAGTTCTGCGGCCTTCAGCACGCTGGGGACGGAGTCCACGCGCAATTGTCAGGACTGCTGGTACGGCTCCCCGCTGCCGCAAGCCGTCGTGGACAGTCAAACTGCTGGCCGGCCCTCTCGTGTCATGTTTTGCGCAATTGCCAATACAGTTCTCCCGGCCATCCGGGACATAGCGCGCCAAAGCCGGTGTTGATCGTGTGCCACCAGCCAAAGTCCTCGAGCAGCATGCCGGAGGCACGCAAGGCAAATGCGCCGGACATCCACTCGGCCGCGAGTCCCGCCTCCTCGGCCATGCGGCGCGTCCGTGCAGGCGAAAACGCCGAGACGTGGCCGTGGGGACGCGCCGAGCGCCGCAGCTGCCACTCCCGCACCCGGCACAACGCGTCCGGCAGCACCGGGTAGCCGCCGATGGCGATCCCACCCTCCCTAAGGACACTGGACAGCATCGCGAATGCCGCGTGCGGCTGGCGCAAGTGCTCGAGCAAATGCAGCACGATCAGGACATCGTATTGATACCGATACTTCGCGGCGAACGCAGCGAGCGCGATCGGATCCTCGACATCGAGCGGTGTGCAGCGTGCGTAGCGGGCTTGCTCCAGCGCCGGCTGGTTGGGCGCGATGTCGGCGGCATCCCAGGTTGCATACGAAATCGGTCGCGGCGCGTTGTCCACGAAGGCTTTCATCTGGCCCCGGTCGACGCCCACCTCCAAGACCCGCGGCAGGCGTCCGAGACGCTTTGCCTCCTGTGCCAACAGCCGCTCCATGTACCAGTAACGCAGCATGCGAAACGAAAAGCGGCGGCGCTTGGCAGCCTGAGTGACGCCAAAATCCTGCGCGCGCCAGTGCGCCTGGTCGGCCAGCGTGTCAACGGGCCATGCCAGCGCGGCAAAGCGTCCCGGCCGCACGACGGGTGCCGGCGCGGGAAAAATCGGAATTGATGACATGAAATCCTCGAATGTCGTTCAGAAGGCGCCAGGCCAACAGCACCAGGCGGCGTGTATGAAGACTTCGAGGATTCAGGGGGCCTGAGGGCAGGCCGGTTGGTCGGATTGGGA
>DASUDU010000110.1:0-13018 GCA_036275435.1 Usitatibacteraceae bacterium
GGTCCGCCGCACCATGTCCTGCGGAATCTTGCTGCGGTTCTCGGCCCAGTCCGTCTCCATCACGCCGGCCTCCGGCACCTCGCGGCGCATGACGAAGCCCATCTCGGTCCAGAACTCCTTGACCGCCGGCCACAGCTTGTCAGGGGAAACCTTCACCACCAGCCAGCGCTGGTCACCATTGCGTTCGATCCGCGCGCCGTCAACCTTCGGCAGGATGCCGCCACCGGTCGATGCGGTCGGCGATCGGTCCCGCGAGTAGGCCGAATACGTTGATGCCTTCGGATCCGGAATCACGAAGCGGTCGTCGGCGGACGGCGAAGTCAGGTCCGGCGGCACCTCCAGCGAGGGGATCTTGCCGCCCTGCGACCGGTAATCAGGACCCTTGGGGGCGAGGCCGCACCCGGCGGCCAGCAACACCGCAATTCCGGCGGCAATTCGAAGACATGGATGCATCAGGCAACTTCCTTCTGGGATTCGAGGACACCAGCAACGCGCATGGAGTCCATCAATGTGGAATGGTATCGGCTGTCAAACGGCGTCAGCGGCAGGCGTATGCCGGAATCGACCAGGCCCATGTGCTGCACGGCCCACTTGACCGGGATCGGGTTTGCTTCGAGAAACAGGTTTGCGTGCAGGCCCTGCAAACGGTTGTTGATGGCGATGGCTTCCTCGCGCCGCCCCTCGAGCGCCAAGGCGCACATCTGGTGCATCGCGCGGGGCGCCACGTTGGCCGTGACGGAAATCGTACCGCTGCCGCCCATGAGCATCAACGCAAGCGTCGTGGCATCGTCGCCGCTGAGGATCGCAAAGCCCGGTGGCGCACGGGAAATCAGTTCGGCGCCCCGGGCAAGGTTGCCTGTTGCATCCTTGATGCCGACGATTCCGGGCACCTGCGCCAGGCGCAGTGCCGTGTCGTTGGACATGTCCGCAACGGTGCGCCCCGGGACGTTGTACAGGATCATCGGGATCTCCACCGCTTCCGCAATTGCACGGAAATGCCGGTACAGGCCTTCCTGGGTCGGTTTGTTGTAGTAGGGCACGACGGACAGCGAATAATCCGCGCCGGCCTTGCGCGCGTAGTCGGCCAGGAAGATGGCTTCGCGCGTCGAATTCCCGCCGGTTCCGGCAATCACCGGTATGCGTTTGCGCACGTGCTCAACCGCGACCTGGATCAGTTGGCAATGCTCGTCCATGTCGACGGTCGGCGATTCCCCGGTTGTCCCCACCACGACAACGCCATCGCTTCCCTGCTCAATGTGCCAGTCGAGCAGCGAGCGGAACCGCGCAAGGTCGAGCGAGCCGTCCGGAAACATCGGCGTGACGATGGCAACTAGGCTTCCTGCGAGTTTTCCAGTGGCGGGTTTCATCGGTTAAACCAAGATGCGGGGTTGGCTGAAGCCGCCGGGCATTTTGGGCGGCCCGCTTCGATCAGGGCAAAGCGTGCAATTTTATCACCGATCGTCGAGATGCCCGATCGTGCCCGGCACTACCGCGGCGAGGCGTTGGACCACTGCCGGGCGGGGGAATTCCACGATTCCGCATTCATAGGCGACGACCTGGAGGCGGCCGCGGACCCGTTCGAGCAGTTCATCCGGCTGCAGCAGGAACTCCGCGCGTGTCGGGCGGCCGTAAGCGGCGTTGCCCGCTGCAAACGTCTCGTAGATCAGCCAGCCCCCCGGCGCAAGCGCATCCAGCAGGTGCGCAAACAGCGGCCGATGCAGGTAGTTGGTGACGACGACGCCATCGAATCGCCTGGACAAGAACGGCCATGGCCCATGTTCCAGGTCGGCTTCAACAAATTGCACCCCGGGAATCGGCGGTGAAAACGGCACGCGATCGACCGCCGTCACGCCGTACCCGCGCGCAGCCAGCCATTGCGCATGCCGGCCGCCGCCGCAGGCGACATCGAGCACTTCCCCACCGGCGCGGATCTGGCCGGCAAAGCGCACCACCCATGGCGAGGGCGCAAGCGCGGGTTCAGGATTGGTGGCGGCAGCATGCACGATTCATCATAACGCACGCTGCGAGTCCCTATAATCGCGCCATGACGTTTCAGCAGCCGACCCAGCGGGGCGAGTGCGAGCGGATGGATCAGCTCGATCCACTTGCCGAATTCCGCGATCGATTTTCCCTTCCCGACGGGGTGATCTACCTCGATGGCAATTCGCTCGGTGCGATGCCGGCCGGTGCTGCGCAATCGATCGGCGAAGTTGTTTCCGCGCAGTGGGGCAGCGGGCTGATCCGCTCGTGGAACCGCGCAGGCTGGGTTCACTGGCCGCGCGAACTGGGCGCCGGCATCGCCCGGCTGGTCGGCGCGCAGGACGACGAAGTCATCGTTGCCGATTCAACCTCGGTCAACCTGTTCAAACTGGCGGCCGGCGCGCTGGCTTTGGCACAGCAACGATCGCCCGGGCGCCGGGTAATCCTCTCCGAGGAGGGCAATTTCCCGACCGACCTGTATGTTGCGCAAGGCATAGCGAAAACCGCGGCCGGCGGCTGCGAGGTGCGCCTGGTCGGCGAGGGAAAACTGGCCGAGGCATTTCGTGACGATGTGGCGCTCGCCTTGGTTACCCAGGTGGATTACCGCAGCGGTCGCTTGCACGACATGGCGCAACTCAATGCGCGCGCGCGCCAGGCCGGCGTCCAAATCGTTTGGGACCTGAGCCACAGCGCAGGCGCACTGCCGCTGCATCTGGGGCGCGACGGCGCGCAGTTGGCGGTCGGTTGCGGCTACAAGTACCTCAATGGCGGGCCGGGCGCACCGGCCTTCGCCTATGTCGCGAAGCCTTTGCAGGCCGACTTTCCGATGCCGCTTGCCGGCTGGTTCGGCCACAGCAACCCGTTCGCCTTTGCGCAGCAGTTCCTGCCGGCCGCCGGCATCGAGCGATTCCAGTGCGGAACACCGCCAATCCTGTCCCTGGCCGGCCTGCGCTGCGGCTTGGCCACCTTCGACGGGGTTGACCTGCAACTGGTGCGCGCCAAGTCGCTTGCGCTCTCCGCGTTGTTCCTGCACCTTGTCGAGGCGCAATGCGCCGGCATGGGCTTTCGCTGCATTTCGCCACGCGACCCGGACGCACGCGGCAGCCAATTGTCCTTCGCCCACCCGCATGCCTGGCCGATCATGCAGGCAATCATCGACCGCGGCGTGATCGGCGACTTTCGCCAGCCGGACTTGCTGCGCTTTGGTTTTACGCCGCTCTACCAGCGCTACACGGACATTTGGGACGCGGTCGCGATCCTGCGCGAGGTCATGCTGTCCTCCGCCTGGGACGACGCGCGTTATCGGGCTCGCAACATCGTCACATAGGGATCACCGATGCAATCCGCGCCGATCAAAATCGAATTCGACCGACCCGAGATGGGTGACGGCCGCCCGAAAATCCGCATCGGTGCCGCGTGGGCCAAGGTCCTGCAGCCGCCCTCGGCAGAGGAGCGGCTGGCGCTCAAGGCCCGCATCCGGGAACTGCTCAAGCAGCGCGATGCGGTTCTGGTGGCGCACTATTACGTCGACCCCGATCTGCAGGACCTGGCCGAGGAAACCGGAGGTTGCGTCTCGGACTCCCTGGAGATGGCGCGTTTCGGAAACCAACACCCGGCTCAGACCATCGTGGTCTGCGGCGTGCGCTTCATGGGCGAGACGGCGAAGATCCTCAACCCGGAAAAGCGCGTGTTGATGCCGGAACTGGAAGCGGAGTGCTCGCTCGACCTGGGCTGTCCGCCGGAGCAGTTCGCCGCATACTGCAACGAACATCCGGATCGCACCGTGGTCGTCTATGCCAATACCAGTGCCGCGGTCAAGGCGCGCGCCGACTGGATGGTTACCTCGTCCATCGGGTTGAAGATCGTCGCACACCTCCATGCCCAGGGAAAAAAGATCCTCTGGGCGCCGGACCGCCACCTCGGACGCTATATCCAGGGCGAAACCGGAGCCGACATGCTGCTGTGGCAAGGATCGTGCCTGGTCCACGATGAGTTCAAGGCCGCGGAACTCGAGGCGTTGAAATCAGCCCACCCGCAGGCCAAGGTGCTGGTCCACCCGGAATCCCCGGCTGCGGTGATCGCCCTGGCCGATGTGGTCGGCTCGACCACGCAGATCATCCGCGCCGCGAAGTCGCTCGATGCCAAGGAGTTCATCGTCGCGACGGACAAGGGAATCTTTCACAAGATGCAGCTGGCCGCGCCCGGCAAGGTGTTTATCGAGGCGCCGACTGCGGGCAATTCGGCGGCTTGCAAAAGTTGCGCACATTGCCCCTGGATGGCAATGAATGGCCTGGCCAATCTGGCGCAAGTCCTGGAAACCGGCGGCAACGAAATCCAGGTTGATCCACAGGTGGGAAGGCTTGCGAAGCGCTCGATTACCCGTATGCTCGATTTCGCCCGGGGACTGGATCTGGGCGCCGCCGCCGTGCGCAATGCGCCGGGCCATGCATCCGGCATGGGGCCTGCCTGACTGCGCGCAGCCGGTCCACAAAGATTAACAATGCGGCCGGGCTTCCAAAGCCAATCAGGGGTGATCCAACGGGAGGATCGGGTAAACTGCAACGGACATTCAGCCCCGCGCATCGCGGCAAATTGCCGTAGCCACCGAGACTGGTCGACCCCAATGAGCCAACCCGAACCCTTGTCCGGCGCTAGCCGCGAGCACGACAGCGAAATCGATGCGATGACGCTGGCCGAGCTCACGCGGGCGCTTCTGCCGTACCTGGGTCCGTATTCGATCACCACCGTCAAGCGGGCCAGCCGCGCCACCAGCGACCCCGAGGAAGCGATCCGAATCGTTGCCCAACACATCGACGATGCGGCCAAGCGCGAACACTTCCTGCGCAGCGCCCGCCGCGTCCTCGCGACCCTTGCCGACGAGGCACACGCCAAGGTTGCGCCCCCTGTCAACGTGGCGCACAACACCGGCGGCCGGCCGCCGACTCCGCTGACTCCGGAACTGATGCGCCGCGGCGAAGTGGCGTTGGCACCAATCATCGGGCCCCTGGCCACGGTGTTGGTGGGCCGCTATGCGCAAGTGGCGGACAATTCCCGCGACTTCTTTGAGCGGCTGGCAAGCCATCTGCGCAACGTCGAGGAGCGCGAGGCGTTTTTTGCGCGCGTGCGCGAACACTGAGCAACCGCAAAGGACCCCCATGGGACTGAGGCTGAAATTCAACCTGATACTCGTCGCGATCTTCGCAGCCGGCTTCCTGACGCTGGCGATGGTCTCCTGGCGCTACCTGGAACAGCAAGCCGTCGACGACGCGCAACGCGCTGCGCAGACGGTGCTCGATGCGAGCAGTTTCGGCAACCTTGATCCGCGCCTGGCCTCGAGCGTCGGGTCGCGACTGGTCGAAATGAAGATCCGCGAATTCGGATTGAACGACATTGCCTCCGGTGTCGAGGGGCAGGCCCTGTTGCGGTTGAAGAACACCGCGAGCAGCCAGCTGTCGGATGTGTTCAGTTCGTCCGGCGGCGAGCGCCGGCTGGTGGTTGCGCGAATCCACCCCGGAAGCGAAGGCGCCGTTCGCGTGCGCATGGCGGTGGTGGACCTGGCGCCCATCGTGGACATGGCCAAGATCGCGGTGACCACGCTGATGAGCTCGATCGGCGCCGTCTTTGTCGCGATCTTCGTGGTGCTCAACATCATGCTCGATCGCATGATCGTGCGACCGGTTTCGGAAATGGCCGTGCAAGCCAATGCCGTGTCGGTCGGCGATTTCTCCGTGCCCGAGTTCGTGCCCAAGTCGTCCGACGAGATCGGCGTGATGGGTGTGGCATTCAATCGCATGCGCCGCAGCACCGAAGAGGCAATCAAGCTGCTCAAGAACGCCAAGTTCTGATGTGGCCCTAATCGGGGGCAATCAGGACTGCCGGTAGTTGCGACTTTCCTGGTAACTGCCCTTGAGGTGGCGCAGCCCCACGAGGATTGCCGCGCTGGCCGGCAAGGCCAGCAACACCCCGAAGAAGCCGAATACCTGCCCAAAGGCCAGCAGCGCGAACAGCACGGCGACCGGATGCAGGCCGATCCGCTCGCCGACCAGCCAGGGCGTGACCACCATGCCTTCGAGCAACTGGCCGGCTGCAAAGACACCCCACACCAGGACCACCCCGGTCATCGAGGGAAACTGCATGAAGGCTGCGATGCTGCCCAGCACGAAACCGCTGCCGCTGCCCAGGTACGGAACAAACACCAGCAGGCCGGTAATCAGGCCGACCGGCAACGCAAACTCGAGACCGACCAGCCAAAGGCCGCAAACGTAGAACAACCCCATGATCAGCATAACGCTGACCTGTCCGCGCAGGAACTCGGAAAGCACGGCATCGATCTCCACCGCAATGGCGACGGTGCGCGCATGCAGCCGCCTCGGGATCATCGCGTCGATCGCGGCAAGCAGCTGCGGCCAGTCGCGCAACAGATAGAAGAACACCACCGGGATCAACACGAGGTTGATCAGGAAGCCGATCACGGCCATGCCGCCGACGCCAAGCTGCGAAAAGACGCGCCGGGCAACTCCCGAGGCATCGGCGATGTTGTCCGTGACGAACTGGCGGAACGAGGCCGGGTCGAGGGAAATCGAGACGCCGAGCGTCTGGTTCAGCCAGGGCAGGAGGCGGTTCTTCAACTGGTCGGCAAGATTCGGGAATTCGGCCGCCAATTGCGCCGCCTCCTTGTAGAACAGCGGCATCACGATCAGCATCGTCAACGCGACCATGAGCAGCAAAAGCAGGACCGCGATCAGCGTGCCCCAAGTGCGCGGCCAGCCGCGCCGCGACAACGCGCGGACCAGCGGATCGAACATGTAGGCAAGGATCGCCGCAGCCAGAAACGGCGCGAGAATGGGCGAAAGCAGCCAGAGCAACAACCCAAGAACGAGGCAGCCTACTCCCAGGACCGCGTTGTTCCAGGAAAGCCAGCCCGGCGTCCCGGCAAGGCGACGCGCGCGAATCCGTTCGAGAAATGGCGGGCGGGATCCCGGTTGCGGTCGCATTTGATCCTCGTGAGTTGGGATTCCGATAAAATTCAGCCAGACAACGCCCGTTTCAGTTATCTGCGGCGCGAGTTCCGCACATCCTAAACCAGTTAACGCCCAACGCGCGACACGCGCCCTGCCGATGGCTTCGAATCCCGATCCGAGTACCCCGCTGACCTACAAGGATGCCGGTGTCGATATCGACGCCGGTGACCAACTGGTCGAAAACATCAAGCCGTTTGCCAAGCGAACGATGCGCCCGGAGGTCCTCAACGGCATCGGCGGATTCGGTGCCTTGGTGGAAGTTTCGAAAAAGTATCGCAACCCGGTCATGGTCTCCGGCACCGATGGCGTCGGGACCAAGCTCAAACTCGCGTTTCAGCTCAACAAGCACGACACCATCGGCCAGGATCTGGTCGCGATGAGCGTTAACGACATCCTCGTGCAGGGTGCGGAACCGATCTTTTTCCTCGACTACTTCGCTTGCGGCAAGCTCGATGTCGAAATGGCCACGGATGTGGTCAGGGGCATCGCCCACGGTTGCGAGCTGGCCGGTTGCGCATTGATCGGCGGCGAGACGGCGGAAATGCCCTCCATGTATCCGGAAGGTGAATACGACCTTGCCGGGTTCGCCGTCGGCCTCGTCGAAAAGGACGACATCGTCAACGGCTCGTCGATCCGCCCCGGGGACCGCGTGCTGGGACTGGCCTCGTCAGGCCCCCATTCCAACGGGTATTCGCTCATCCGCCGGGTCGTGCAACGTGCCGGCGTGGACCTGCGCGCCGCGGCCAACCGCGATCTCGCCCTGGACCTGATGGCGCCGACGCGCATCTACGTCAAGCCGATGCTGGCGCTGATGGCGCTGCGCCGTGGCCTGCTCAAAGGCATGGCGCACATAACCGGGGGCGGCCTGACCGAGAACATTCCGCGCATTCTGGCGGATCACCTGACGGCCGAGCTGGATGCTTCCACGTGGCGGCGCCCACCGGTATTCGACTGGCTGCAGCGCGAGGGCGAAATCGCCGATGCCGAAATGTCGCGAACATTCAACGTCGGCATCGGCATGGTCGCCGTGGTGGCACCGGCTGATGTCGACCTGGCCATCGACACGCTGCGCAGCCGTGGCGAGACCGTATCCGTCATCGGCACGATCCGCGAACGCACGGCCGGCGAGCCCCAAACCATCGTCGCCTAGCGCAAAAGCAGAAATATCCACGCCAGGCGTGGCGTTTCAGCCGTTTTCGCCCGGAAAGCCGCGCCAGTCCATGACTTCATCCGCAACATGAGCGCCCATACGCCCGTCATTGTCATCCTGATCTCCGGTCGCGGCAGCAACATGGACGCGATCCTGCGCTCGCGCGTTCCCGCTCGCGTAGCCGCCGTGATCAGCAACAGGCCCGGGGCGGCTGGACTTGCCAGTGCATCCGCAGCCGGCATTGCCACCGAGGTCATCGATCACAGGGCGTATGCCGCGCGCGAGGACTTCGACGCCGCGCTTGCGGATGCGATCGCGCGCCACGCCCCGGATTGGATCGTGCTGGCCGGATTCATGCGCGTCCTGACGCCGCGATTCCTGGAGCGCTTTGCGAACCGCGTCGTCAACATTCACCCGTCCCTGCTTCCGGCGTTTCCCGGGCTGCATACCCATCGCCAGGCCCTCGAAGCCGGGGTGCGGTTGCATGGCGCGACGGTGCACGTGGTGACTCCGGCACTGGACCACGGGCCGATCCTGGCGCAGGCTGCGGTGCCGGTCCTGCCCGGTGACACGGAGGATTCACTGGCGGCGCGAGTCCTGGTGCAGGAACATCGCATCTATCCTGCGACTTTGCGCGCGTTGCTTGAGGGCAGGATCACGCTCGAAGCCGGCGGTGTCGTCCGATTCCAATCCCCGGGCGTTGAACAGGGCGGCAAAGCCCTGATCAATCCGGAGGAACCTTGATCCAGTCCGTATTTCGCTTTCTCGCTGCGGCACTGCTGACAGTCGGCATCGCGTTCGCACAGGCGCGCGCGATCCCGTCGGCGATGCCAACGAGCGTCAAGGCCGGTTACCAGGTGACCAAAGCCGGTCTGGTTATTGGCACGATCGAAGAGACGTTCGCCCGCGACGGCAATCGTTACCGAATCGTTTCGCAAACCCGCACCGCAGGTCCGCTGAAGATATTCCTCAATGACCGCCTGACGGTCACTTCCGAAGGCCTAATCGGCGCAGCCGGCCTCGAACCGGAAGTATTTGAATCGCGCCGCGAACGCAACCCGGCGCGGAACGTGCGTGCGGTGTTCGACTGGGCGGGGCGCCAGATCGTTTCAACCCACGACAACCGCACGGAGAATTTCGACCTTCCGGCGGGTACTCTGGATAGAATCTCGGCCTTTTACCAGTTCATGTTTGTCGCGCCGCGCGGCGACAGCGTGACCACCTGGATGAGCCAGGGCAAGAAGGCCGAGCAATACCGTTACCTGAAGCGCGGGGACGACCGTTTCGTTCTTGGCAACGAACAGCTTTCGACCGTCCACTACGTGCGCGAATCCGTCCCGGGAGACCCCAAGGCCGAGTTGTGGCTCGCCCGGGATCGCCACAACCTTCCGGTTCGCATGATCTTCGAGGACAGCAACGGGATGACGCTGGAACAAACCCTGGTAAGCCTGGTCGTACAATGATCCACCGCCAGCGAAACCCGATGGATCCAGAGCGTCGATGAGCCTCCAGGCCAGCCGCAACAAACGAGACATGCCGCCGGATTGGGCGGCATGGTCGTTTTTGCGAGCCCGCTGGAGCATGCTCGCGGCAGTCTGCACGACGCTCCTGCTCCACGGCGCGCTGTTTTACCTCTTGCCGGGGTTGGCCGTGGTGATCCGCGAACGGCAGCCGGTCTTCTATGCGGCGCTGCTCGCACCGACTGCCAAGAAACGCCCCTCGGAACAGCCTGCTGAACGCCCGGTGCGCCTGCGCGTCGCGGCGCCCGTTGGCGCCCCCCCGCCCAGTATCGAAACCAGCCTGGCGGGCGATTCGCTCCCGCTGGCAGAGCGCGAACTGCTGCAGCCCGCGGACCTGGCAAGCGCCATCGCCGCGCCGCCAATTCCGGTCGCGCAGGTGGCCGCCGAAAACGCTGCAGGCACCACAGGGCCGGCAACTGAGGCGCCTGTCGGGTTCGAACTTCCCAGTCGCGTCAGCATTTCCTACGAGGCGTCCTCGTCGATTACCGATGGCGTGGCCCACTACACGTTTACCCGCGAAAACGGACGCTATGAAACCCAGAGCACGCTGCAGGCAACCGGGTTCTTCGTCAGCATGTTTGCCGGCGTGATGCACCAGAGCAGCCGCGGGAAGGTCAATGCAGCCGGTCTGGCCCCCGACGCTTTCGCGTTCCGTCGTGGAGAAAACGCCCCGGACCTGGCCGAATTTCGGCGCGGCACCAGTGAACTGCTGATGACACGTGGCGGCCGCGAGCGCGCCCAGCCACTGCCGGCGGGGCTGCAGGATACGCAGAGCTTCGTGTTCAACCTGGCCTACCAGGTTGCCAGCCAGTCCCGGCCGGAAGAGCCGATCGAGGTCGTGGTGACCAACGCGCGAAAAGTCTATCGATACCGCTTCAAGCGGGTCGGACTCGTGACCGTCGAGACCCGCGCCGGGCCGGTTCGGGTACTGCACCTGGCCTCGGAAGCGGCCGAACCCGAGGATGTCTACGAAGTCTGGCTGTCGCCGGAAAACCACTACCTGCCGGTCAAGCTCCGGTTCTTCGCCGGGCGCTTTCCCATCGAACTCATTGCGACAAGCATCCGCTCTACGCCATAATGACGGTTTGGGCGAATCGGTCCGGTTGGCCGGGTCGCCCATTCCGGCTGTGCGAACTCCGCCTGGCTGGTCCGCCGCATCCGGCGGACCGCGAGGTGCGGCGGTCGGCGGCATCCTCGACACGCACCTGCGGTCGCCACAACGCTGCCGGCCAGACTTGAAAACCTATCACGCATGTCTTTCACTCCCGCCCAGTTCAATACGCTGGTAGAAGCCCTGACGGTCGTTCTTCCGCTGAATTCTCCCGCAGACGTGCAGTTGAAGCGGTTCTTCAAGGAACACGCGAAGCTCGGCATGCGCGATCGCGCGCTGATCGCCGAAACCGTCTACACGGTGTTGCGCCACCGACGCAAGATCGAAAGCGTGATTACCGACGGCGTTCCCAGAAAGATGGCGCTGATGGCGCTGACCCGCTATCAGGGGATCAGCGCGCGTGAACTGATGCCGGTGCTGAAGAAGGCGGAGACAACCTGGCTGATCGAAGGCCGCCTCGATCCTCCAGCGAACCCGCCGCTTGGCATCGCGGCGGAATTGCCGGACTGGGTGATTGCGAGACTTCGCAAATTCATGTCCGACAAGGACATCCTCGCGCTCGGCCGCTCCATGATGAACCCGGCCCCCCTGGACCTGCGCGTGAACACGTTCAAGGGCAAACGCGATGCCGTTCTGGCGCAGTTGCTCAAGTCCGAGTTGAAAGGCAAGGCAACCGCGATCTCGCCGATCGGCATTCGCCTCGACTCGAAAGTCGCGTTGGCCAAGCACCCGGCCCTGCTCGAGGGCTTCATCGAGGTCCAGGATGAGGGCAGCCAGCTGCTCGGGCTGGTCCTGGAAGCCAAGCGCGGGGAAATGGTTGTCGACTTTTGCGCCGGTGCCGGCGGCAAAGCCCTGCTGCTCGGCGCCGCGATGGCGTCCACCGGTCGCGTATATGCGTTCGATGTATCGGAAAAGCGCCTTGCCAACCTTGCTCCGCGCCTGAAACGCTCCGGGCTTTCGAATGTCATGCCGCAATTGATCGACTCGGAGAACGATGCCCGCATCAAGCGACTTGCCGGGAAGATCGACCGCGTGCTGGTCGACGCTCCGTGCACCGGGCTTGGCACACTGCGGCGCAATCCCGACCTGAAGTTTCGCCAGACCGAAGCCGGACTTGCCGAACTCACCGCCAAGCAGGCCTCGATCCTCAAATCGGCGGCGCGTCTGGTCAAGGCGGGCGGGCGCCTCGTGTACGCGACCTGCAGCTTTCTGCCGGAGGAAAACGAGGACATCGTCAATGCGTTTCTCGCTTCCCACAAAGACTTCTCGGTGGTTGCCGCGGCCGGCGTGGTAAAGAACCTGAAGCTGCCGCTGAAGAATGTCGGCGATGTCTTGCGCCTGAGCCCGCTGGCGCACGGGACGGATGCCTTCTTCGCGGCGATCCTCGAACGCAAGAAGTAGGCCCGGACCGCGCAAATGGCCGCGGCCCAGATTTCTTTGGAATACCTGGCCACGCCCCGCGCCTGGGTCGAGGCCGCGGTGGTCCTTGCGTGCCTGTTGCTCGCGTGGCTGTTTGCGCATCCGATGCGCAAGCGATTGCCGACCGGCCTCGAACCGGGGGCGATGAAGATCGGCGCAGGAAGCATCCACCGTGTCGCGTTTCCGGTACTGGCATGGCTGCTGGCCTGGGCGGGACAGCTGGTCCTGCAGCGCTGGCAGCCGGCTCCGCTTCTCGGAATTGCGATTCCCTTGGCCGGGTCGTTCGCGGCGATCCGGCTGGCGGTCTACCTGCTTCGCCATTCGATTGCGGCCAGCGATACCGTCAAGGCACTCGAACGCATCATTGCCTATGGCGTTTGGGCGGTCTTTGCGCTGTATCTGACCGGCATCCTCCCGGAAATCCGCGCGGAACTCGACGGCCTGAGCCTGAATGCGAGTGGCCGGAAAGTCACCGTTCTTCAGGTCCTGGAAGGGATCTTCTGGGCAACGTTGGCTGTGTTCGCCGCGCTGACCGCATCGCGCCTGATCGAGGAGCGCGCGTTGGCAAAGGTCGAACTCGACGCGAGCCTGCGCGTGTTTCTTGGGAAGTTCATTCGCGCGCTCGCGATCGCCCTTGGCATCCTCATCGCGCTCCCCTTGGTGGGCATCGACCTGACCGTGCTTTCGGTATTTGGCGGCGCACTCGGTGTTGGCCTGGGCCTCGGCCTGCAAAAAGTCGCCAGCAATTATGTGAGCGGGCTGGTGATCTTGCTGGAGCGCGCGATTCGTCCCGGAGACCTGATAACGGTCGCCGACC
>DASUDU010000111.1:0-2659 GCA_036275435.1 Usitatibacteraceae bacterium
TGCAGGGCGCCATGCGCATCGCCAGGCCCTTCGCGCTGGAACTCGAATACACGCGCGAAATGATGGCCTGCCTGCTGCTCCGGCCGGAAGCGTCGTGGCCGCGCACGGTGCTGCAGGTCGGCCTCGGCGCGGCCTCGACCACCAAGTTCCTCTACCGCCACCGTCCCGAGGCAACGCAAACCGTTGTTGAAATCAACGCGGCCGTGTTGTGGGCCGCCTACCAGTCGTTCAAGTTGCCGAAAGATCCATCGCGCGTCGCCATCGAAATCGCCGACGGCGTGCGCTGGATGGCCGCCGAGCGGCGCGAACGCTTCGACCTCATGCTCGTCGATGGCTACGACCACAACGCCCGTTTCGGCGCGCTCGGCACCGAGGCGTTTTACCGCGATTGCCGCGCCCGCTTGTCGCGCCGCGGCCTGCTGGTGCTCAACCTGTTCGGCCACACCCACGGCTACGCGCGACAGATCGATTCGCTCAGGCGTGTGTTCGACGATCGCGTCCTCGCGCTCGCGCCGATCGACCACGACAACCACGGCGGCAACTCGATCGTGTTCGCCGCGTCCGGGGAACGGATCGTGCTCGACATGCCCTCGCTGGCGGCCGAGGCGGCGCGACTGCATGAAGACACCGGGCTCAAACTGAAGTCGACCTTGGTGCGACTGGACCAGGCGATCGCCGCCCGTCGATCGGAAAAACTCTAGCACTGGAGCGACTTTCCGGGCGATTGCGGCCTGAACACCGCGCCAGTCCTTGAGTTTTGCGCTGTCGCCCCCACTTGAATTTTCACGGCCGCGGACGGTCCAATCGCCGCACCGTTGACCAGCGAACCCACCGGAAACCCAGACCATGACCGACACCGAACAGAAAGCCCTGATCACCATTGCCCTGATGGCCGCGTTTGCCGACGGCAACAACAGCGATGCCGAGCGCGCGCAGGTCAAGTCGATCGCCGATTCGCTGAGCCGCGATTCGGGCGCCGACATCTCGGCGATCTACCAGGATGTGCTGTTGAAGCGCGTTTCGCTCGACGGGGCGATCGCGCAGCTGACCAGCGCCGAGGCGAAGAACCTGGCCTACGAATTCGCCGTTTGCGCATGCGATGCCGACGGCCTGAGGAACGATGCCGAGCGCGCGTTCCTCGAATCGCTGCGTGGGAAGCTCGGCATTGCCGCCGGCGGCGCCGAGAGTTTCGCCGGCAAGGCCGACCGCCTTGCCGAGGCGCCCGTTGCCGCCACCAGCGCGGCCGAACCGGCGCCGGTCGCCTCGACGATGAGCGCGGCCGAGCAGGACGAGATGATCAAGAACTACGCGATCCTCAACGGCGCGCTGGAACTGCTGCCCGATTCGCTGGCCTCGATGGCGATCATCCCCTTGCAGATGCGCATGGTCTATCGCGTCGGCAAGTCGCACGGCTACGAACTGGACCGCGGCCACATCAAGGATTTCCTCGCCACGGCCGGCATCGGCATGGCCTCGCAATATGTCGAGCAGATCGGCGTGAAGCTGATCGGCAAGGTGTTCGGCGGCGGCCTCATCGGCGGGCTGATCGGCGGCCTCGCCAAGCAGACGGTGAGCTCGGGCATGTCCTTCGCCACGACCTACGCGCTCGGGCACCTGGCCAAGCGCTACTACGCGGGCGGGCGCACGTTTTCCACCACCGTGATCCAGGACACCTACCGGAACCTGCTCGGCGAGGCCCGCTCGCTGCACGGCCAGTACCTGCCGGCGATCCGCGAAAAGGCGCGGACGATCAACGTCGCGCAGATCCTGCAGGAAGTGCGCCAATAACCGGTTCTCTGGCGGCTGCCGACACCCCGCTATCATGGAAGGCACGCTGCAAAGGCAGCGGACGGACAACCGGACAACCAATACGCGCGCGGCGCGTTGATGCCGCATGCCTTCCAAACGGGGAATCGCACCATGACCATCCTGAGCCGCGGCGCCGCCGCGCTGGCCATCGCCCTCGCGCTCGCTGCCTGCGACGGTCTCATCACCGGCGAAAAGGCGCTGTCGCTGCCGGTGGAAGTCAACGCGCAGGGCGGCTACGGGCCGCTGCGGCTGGCGCTCACCCCGGACCAATCGCCGGTGGCGCTCAACCTGCGCGCCGAGCACGCCGTCAACATCGCCGACCAGGTCAAGTGGAACAGCTACATCGCCACGCTGACCTTCAACGGCCGCGAGGTCGCGGCGGGCAAGTTCACCATCAACTACCAGGGCGGGCCCGAAGGCCAGCCCGGTGCGCCGCAGATCCTGCAAAACATGCTCACCGCGCGCGTGGCCGAAGCGGGCGACTATGAATTGGTGGTCGCGCCGATCAAGCCGATCGAGGTCAAGCTCAGCAACGTCCGGATCGAGATGCGCGCGAAGGTCGAGGGCAACGCCAACCTGCGTTAGCGCGCGGCTTCAAGCATCGACGCGGGCCGGGTTCGCGCCAGCAGCAGATACCCGGCAATAGCCGAGGTGACCGAGGCGATCAGGATGGCGATTTTCGACGCGTCGATGAATTCGGCATGTGTGACGAACGCAAGGTTGGTGATGAAGATCGACATCGTGAAGCCGATCCCGCCGAGCATGCCCGCGCCGGTGAGGTGCAGCCAATTCACATCGTCCGGCAGGCGGCACAGGCCGATCTTCACGGCGATCCAGCAGAACAGGACGA
>DASUDU010000112.1:0-4413 GCA_036275435.1 Usitatibacteraceae bacterium
GGATTGACGTGGGCGCGGAACATCGCCTGCGTGTAGGCATCGCTGCCCGCGCCCTTGTAGTCGCTGTTCTTCGGCCGCTGTACCTTCGCGTCGCCGCCGTGGCAGTCGGTGCAGCCGAGCACTACCGCCGGATTCTGGTGCATGGTGTGGCGATCGGTTGCGGTGTGGCAGCTGTTGCAGCCTTCGGACTTGCGCGTCGCGTCCATCACCGACTGGCGCTCCGGCGCCGAGGGTGCCTTGGCGTAGGTGATGTTGAGCGGTTTCTCGGCGGTATCTGCCGCGGCGATCGCTGCCCAGCACAAAAGCAGCAAACCCAAGCACTGGCGGGCTTTTTTGAACCATTTGCCCCGGAACGCCGCGCCAGTATTGGGGTGTTCCGCCTGGATCCGCGAAATCGGCCCGAACCACCCAGGCACAACGGCACCGGGGAGAACGCGGCTCATCGGGTTCCGTCCCTTTGTGCTTCGATGGCTAAGGTCATGGCTCTTCATCATCTTCAATAAGTCAGCAACAGGTTGACCAGCACCGAATACTGCGCGCCGCGTTTGTTTTCGTCGTAGAGCTGCTTCAGGCCTCTGCCGGGCATGAGCGCGGACGCCGAGGCATTGAGCACCAGGTTCTGGCTCATGAACGGCCGGTATTGCGCACCCAGCGAAACGTCGGTGCCCAGGTCCTTCGACGGCTTCGCCTGGTTGCGCAGCACGCCCAGGCTCGAGGTGTTGACGAAGTTGAGCTTCGAGACATTGCCCAGCACGCGCAATTGCGGAGTCAGATCCGCATCGGCGCCGAGCCCGGCCAGCATCAGTCCAGGATTGACGAAGTTCGACTGGCCCTGGTCTTTCGACGATCTGAGCGACGGCAGCACGCCGTTGCGTTGCGACAGCGCCACGCCGCCACCGCCGATCAAGGGCACCGCCTGGCGGATGAAAAAGCTGGTGTCGGCGCCGGCGAACTGCGGGTTCTCGAGGATCGCATCGAACCCCGTCGCCTTGCCGTCGAACGGGTTCTTGTCGCCGCTGGCGAACAGCGCGTTGGCGCGCACCCGCAGCCACGAGAAGTCGCGCGACAGTTCCGCCGCGGCAAAGCCGGCCCGGATATCCTGCGGGCGCTGCGCCAGCGGATGGCGCTCATCGCGGCCGATGGCCGCATAAAGCGAAGACGTAAGGTTCCACACCCCGAAGTGGCCGTCGCCGTTAACGCCGAAGTAGGTCACGTGGTAATTGCGCGGCCGCACGTCGCCGATTACCGCCGGGCGCACCAGGAAGCCGTTGTTGTCGTAGAAGTCCGCGGCCTTCTCGCGATTGACGTTGACCACCACCGTGCCCTGCGTGGTGTGGCCGACCACCGGGAAATCCTGCCGGTAGGCGTTGGCAGCGAACACGTAGTCGCGGCGCGGCGCGCGGCCCAGGTCATTGAGGCCGCTGTTGGTATCCTTCTCCAAGCGGATAAAGGCGCCCAGGTTGTATTGCCAGTGGTTGTTGTCGCGGATGCCGAACAGCCGCACGCCGAACGGCACGTCCTGATACAGGAAGCCGCGGAAGTCCGACTGGAAGGGCTGGATACCGACGCGGTAGGAATCGAAGTCGTAGCGGTCGGACACGTTGCGCAGGTGCACGTCGGCGAACAACTCCTGGATGCCGACGTGGTTGTCGGTACGCGTCTTGCCCTCGGCCGGATTGATCCTCAGGCCGCGTACTTCTTCAATCCGCGCGTGGTTGACCTGGAAGGCCGGCACGAAGCGAAATTCGTAGTCCGGCGGCTTGAAGGTGGTGTTGCCCTTGATCACGCCCACCGAGAGGATCAGCGTTTCGACGAACACGTGCTGCCGGCCGCGCCCGAACAGGTCCACGGCGCCGGGCCGTTCGGACGACTGCAGGCCGACCGGCGTGGGCAGGCGGCGCGATTCGACCAGCGTGTCGGAAATGGCCGAGAGCGCAAGGAACCAGTCCGGGCCCCATTGGGCGAACGGCTCAAACGGCTTGTCGCCCTTCCACACGTTGTGGTTGTACGGGTCGTACCACGGGAACTTGAAGCCGAGCAAATCCATGATGCGCCAGCGGTCCGGCACCGGCACCGATTCGCGCATCACCAGCGGCGTCGGCGGCTCGACCTGCTTCGGGTCGATCGGCGGCAGCGGGTACTTCAAGGGTTCGCTGTTGGGGCGGCTGCGCTCGACCTCAGGCGCTTCGGGCTTGGCCGGATCGCTCGCCGGTGCCGGCGTCTGCGCGAAATTGGTCGCCGAGGCCAGGCTCACCGCCGCAAGCACCGCGAGCGCGAGCGGCCGGCGCGCCATGGCCGGCGGCCACGCCCCCGGCGCGACGCGCAGCGCCATGATGCCCAGGCGTCGCATCGCCGCGTCGAGCTGCGGGTCGTGGCACGTGTTCATGTCACAGGCCCTCGCACACGTTTTGTTCGGTCGAGTCAATGAACGGCGCCTGCGGGCACTGCACGTAGCGAAGCCGCGTACCGATGCCCATCGGTTCGAGGTTGTCGGCGCGGATTTCGCGCGGCGCGTTGCCGATCGCGCCACTGAGGGCCTTTCCGGCATTGGCCAGCCCGAGGAAGGCGATCATGTCGTCCTGGTCGACGCCGTCGCCGGAAATGCCGATCGCGCCGATCAGTGCATTGCCGCGATAGATCGGCACCGAACCGGGGAAGATCTGGATGCCGTTCTTCGCGCGGCTCAAGCCGGTGCAGCCGACCGCGGCCGAGCCGGTGGCGGCGGCGACGATGGCGTTGTACGTCAGGTCCAACTGCAGTCCGAGGTGGAACGGGCTGAAGTTGGACAGCGGCGTCGACAGCGGGCCGGCGCTCGCGTAGGAAATGCCGTCCGGAAACCCGGGCCGTGCAATGTTGCCGATGGCGCGGTTGGAAAACGCCAGGCCGTTGCCGAAAATGCCGTTGTTATTGAAGAACGCGCGCGTGGTCGACACGTACTCGGCAAAGCTGCGGAAGCGCGGCACGGCATTGCCGCCGGCGCCCAGGTAGTTGGGCGGGGGCAGGGCGGCCAAATCGGCGGCGGTGGACGGATGCGAGAACAGCAGCGCCGAGCGCGCCTTTTGCAGCGCCACATCGGTGCCGAACACCGGCGCGTCGGGCGTGCGCACCAGCGCCAGCACTTCCCCCGCCGTATCGACGATCGAAATGGTGACTTGCGCGGGTGAGCCCAGCGGGCGGCGGATCTGCGCGCGGGCGCGGTTGGCCACCTTCAGGGCCTCGGCCGCGATGGTGGAAACTTCGTTGGCGGTGAGCAGGCCGTCCGTGCCGCCGCGCACGGGATAGCGGTTGGCGTTGCTGCTGTTGACGAGGATGAACGCGCCCTGCGCGGCCAACGCGCCGGTTTCCGCGCGGTAGCCCGACGCGGCGTTGCCGAACGAGGTGCCGGCCTTGAGCGTGCCGTCGAAGAATCCGCCGACCGCCTGCGCGCTGCCGGCGAGCGCGGCAAATGCCGGGGCGTTGGCCGGGTTGGACGCCAGCGATTCGGAATCGACGTAGCGGAAGGTGCGGCCATCGGCGGTGATGCGGTTGCCGCGGATGTCGTCGGGCGCGGCAAAGCCGCTGCTTGCCGCGACCGCGATCAACTCGTCCACATCGTTGTCGATGTCGCTGATGTCGAGGTCGAGTCCATAGAGCCCGTCGGCGATCACGCCGACGCCGCCGGCCAACCGGCCGTTCTTGTACAAGGGCAGGCCGCCCGGATCAGCGGCCAGGCCCAGCGGCGAGCGCTTCGGCCCGACCGTGCCGTTGTCGACGCGCTGCATCAGGTCCGAACACGACAGCTGCGAGAACTGCACGCCGAACAGCGGGCCGGAGGCGTTGGCGAACTCGCGCGGGTTGAAATTCTCCTGCACGATCTGGCTGGCTGTGCGCGTTGAGAACGCATTGCCGTTCGAGGACAGATACGCACCGGTGATCGCCTTGGAAATCGCCGCGAAGGTGTCGGGCAGGATGTCGATATTTTCCAGCCCGCCGGTAACGCCCTTGCCGCTGCTGATGCGAAACGTGGTGCGCGCGCCGGTCATGCGAAACACCCCGAGCACGTTGCCGACTCGATCGACCACCGCGATGGTGGCCTTTTCATTGCGCGCCGAGGCTTCACCGACGCCCTGCGCGATGATGCGCTGCACGTCGGCCACCGTCAGCGCATCGGTCACCTCGGCCGGCGGGGCACAGTTGCCGGAGCAGATCGACGATGATCCGCCGCCATCGCCGCCGCCGCAGGTGGCGAGCAGGGGGAGCGCGAGGACGGCAATGGCGCGACGCAACCCGCGCCTCACTGGCTGCCCCCCGGCTTCGTGGCGTCCTTGCGCGGTGCGGGCGGCTTGTCGCGGGTGGTTTCATTCGCCCCGCTGTCCTTGCCCGCGTCGGGCTTGGCGATGCCGGCCTTGCCCGCACTCTTGGCTGCCACGCCGC